>NZ_JBGSXF010000160.1:0-8872 GCF_041751555.1 Persicitalea sp.
ATTTAAATCAGCGGTCAAATACGCTGCATCTTCCAACCCAACGTAAATCCTTACCATGCGGTGGCGCTCAATAGTAGCGTCAAAGTCCTCAGGCTTCATTCCCGCCGCCTGCGGCAGCACGAGTGACTCGTGACCACCCCAGGATACGGCCATCAGAAAGTGTTTAAGTGCAAGGGTGAATTTCTCAATCTGCGCGTGACTGTCGGTTTTCAGCACGATCGTCAACAAGCCAAAAGCCCCCGACATTTGCTTACGGGCCAGTTCGATCTGGGGAAAATCTTCGTCGAGCGGAAATATGACGCGTTCGATTTTGGGATGAGATTTTAGAAATCCTATTATTTCTTGCGTAGTTCGAGTAATACGCTCCAAACGCATGGGCAGGGTACGTAAGCCTCGCAACAGCAGCCAGGCGTCGAACGGAGTAGCTTGGGTACCCGCCACAATGATTTGATCCAGAAAGACTTTATCGAGCAGTGCCTTGGAACCCGTAAGTACCCCGGCGACGGTATCGCTATGGCCGCCGATATACTTGGTGGCCGATTGCAGACTGAGGTCGATACCGAAAGAATGGGGCTTTTGGTAAAGCGGGGTACAGTAGCTGTTGTCTATGACTGTCAGTATGTTGCGGCTTCTGGCTAGCTGTGCCACGGCTGCAAGGTCTTGCAACTCATACGTGAGCGAATTGGGTGATTCCAGGAAAATGACTCGCGTTTCGGGACACAGGGCGGCTTCAAAGTTCTCGATTTTCGTACCGTCAATGTAGGTGGTCTTTACGCCGAATCGGGGCAAAACATCATTGAAAAGCCGCCAGGCCGAATTGTAAGGTTTTTCCACTGAAACGATATGGTCGCCCTCGCTAACATTTGCCATAATGGCCCCGTAAATTGCCGAAGCGCCACTGTTAAACACAAGTGCATCCTCGGCCCCATCGAGGGCAGCCAGTTTTTTGCGCAAAATGTCTACCGTGGGGTTTCCAGTGCGAGTATAAATAAACGCTGATCGTTCGTCGGCAAAGGCTGACCGTAGTTCGGCGAAAGTCTCGACGGCGAAATTGCTAGTTTGAAAAATGGGTGGCGTTATGGCATTGTAGTAGTGCTGACGATCTTCACCCAGTTCATTGATAATGTGAGAAATATCCAAGCTATTTGTTTAGGTTTTCTTAAAATCAAGATTTTCTGTGTTACGGGCATTACCTGGTAGTTTTGGTAGTCGACAGGACATGCTCCTTCCCAAAATCAGCCAAAGCCTCCTTAGTAATGATTCCCGCTCTCACCGAGTGGCTAATGGCCTCACTGCTGTGTTCAAAGTAGCAGGTATTGACACCCAGTTCTTCTATGTTTGCAATTACCTCTTTAACAGCAGATTTCTTACTTTTTTCTGTTTGCCGAATATAAATCGCCAGAATATTTTTTGGGTAAATTTTGACTATATTCTCGTAAATGTAAGGGTCGCGCTGCGAATCGTCACCCAGCAGAACAAAGGTATGCAAAGGATAGAAGGTGATGATATGTTCGATCTTGTTCTGTTTGTGCTGGTGCGAACCACCGCCCGTGCTGAAAAAATCAAATAGGCTGGTTTTTATCTTTTTTAGCTTTAACACCGCCTTAGGCAAGTCTTGCCGCTCAATAAACCGATTGATGTAGACGTAGAGATTCCATTCGCTGCTGGAAACGTAGAAAAAAGTATTTTTCTCATCCCCACCAGCTTTTCTACCTGCCAGGCTGAGGAGTTGATAATGCTTCCTGACGTCCTCAAATGGTTTGCGCGCCTCCACGTTGCGAGTGAGCATGACGTAGAGTTTTTTCAACACTTGGCCGCTATACGACATAAGGAAAGTGTCGTCTATATCTGAGATAAAGGTGTAGCCACCTTTATTCGGAACAAGCAATTCGTCTTTCCTGGTGAGGTTGACTACCTGCCCGTCGATTTGATCGTCGAGCGTGACCGTGAAGGGATGCCAGCCACTTTCCAATTTTTCAGTGAGGGGTATAGCAAAACGAAAGTACCCATCAAACAGCGTCCGAGTCTCGGCTTTCATCCCATTGAACTGAAAAATCACTTTCGCATTAGGTACCGTCTTGACCGTGAAGAGCTGCATCACGGATTTGATGTACCGAAAGCCCTGGCGATCGTAGAGATTTTTGGAAGAGGGGTACTTTCGAAAAACGTGGCCCTGCACTACTACCTCTTGGTCGTTGGCATATCCACGGTATAGTTTTAGTTCGTGGGATTTCATAAAATCAAATCTAATCTTTGTAAATCGTTCCACTAACCTAGAAAAAGGATATGCCATTCCCAAAAAAAGTACTACTGGTCATCAATCCCATTGCGGGGGGTGGGGACAAAAGCGAAATGATCGAAAGTATACAAGCCAAGTCACGGGATCAGGGATTTGCGCTCGAAGTCTACAAAACTGATGGCGAAAGCGACCGACAGGCCATTGAGCGGATCATGGAGGAGTTTACGCCCGATCGCGTGTTGGTGGCGGGTGGCGATGGCACCATCAACCAGGTGGCCGATATTTTGCGCGGTCAAGAGGTAGTTTTGGGTTTGCTGCCACTGGGTTCGGCCAATGGTCTGGCTACCAACCTCGGACTACCCCCGGACATTGATGAGGCAATCGAAGCGGCCCTTGGCGAACATACTTCTTGTCTGGATGGCTTGTTGCTTAACGGTCACCTCGGCCTGCACCTGAGCGACTTGGGTCTCAACGCCCGTTTGATTAAAAATTACGAAGAAGGTGAAGTGCGTGGCAAATGGGGCTACGCTAAAGAAGTGATAAGCACCTTAGCCGAACATGAGCTCTTCAGGGTAAGGATCACTACCGATCAGGAATCTTACGAGACTGAGGCAACAATAGTCATCATTGGCAACGCCACCATGTACGGCACGGGGGTGGTGGTCAACCCCCACGGCGATTTGTGCGATGGCAAATTCGAAATCATTACCGCCACCCGTTTTGATTTCATTGAACTTGCTAAACTCCTGGCTGGTAATACCGAACTGGATCCTGAGGTCGTGAAAATCAGCTCCGCTACCCGCGCCGAAATCGAATGCCTTGATAAAAAGATCCTTTTTCAGGTGGATGGTGAGTTCCTTGGCTCGGTCAACCGGGTCAAAGTGCAAGTACTGCCGGGTATGCTGACGGTAGCGGTACCCATAAAGGTTGCGGCGGACGAATAATGGATTTGTTTGTTAGCTTTGCCAAGTCACTTTCCCTCAGCCTATGGATCAGCAGCAAATCATCGACTATCTCGACCAGCACGGTGTTAAGAAAATAAAATTTGCCTTTGCGGACATCGACGGTATCCTCCGCGGCAAGGTCATTCATCGCCGCAAATTTGTAGAAGGACTTAAGAACGGCTACGGATTTTGTGACGTAGTATTTGGTTGGGACAGTTCCGACGAGTTGTACGATAACGTCGAAATCACGGGCTGGCACTCAGGATATCCCGACGCCACGGCCCGTATTGACCTGACCACTTTTCGGCAGATTCCCTGGGAAAATGACTTTCCCTTTTTTTTGGCTGATTTTAGTCGATCCGACGGGGATGATTTGGCCGCCTGTCCACGAAGTTTATTGAAGCGTGTCGCGGGAAAATGCACCGATATGGGCTTTCACGCCGAGTACGCGCAGGAGTTCGAGTGGTTCAACTTCCGGGAAACGCCTCAGAGTTTGCAGGAAAAGGGTTTTCGAGATTTACAGCCCCTCACGCCGGGCATGTTCGGCTATTCCATCCTGCGGCCCTCACAAGAAAGCGATTACAACAATGACCTGTTCGATCTTCTGGACGAATTCGACGTGACGCTGGAAGGCCTGCACACCGAGACTGGGCCGGGTGTGTACGAAGCGGCCATCATTCATGACGAAATACTGAAAGCTACCGATAAGGCCACGCTATTAAAGTCGGCGGTCAAAGAAATCGCCAGTCGCCACGGCATCCTAGCTACTTTCATGGCCAAGTGGAATGCCGAACTACCGGGTTGCAGCGGTCATATTCACCAGAGCCTATGGTCGCCTGACCGGAGTCAAAATCTTTTCTACAACGCTGACGATACTGATAAAATGAGTCCGCTGATGCGGCAATTCATCGCCGGGCAGTTGCACTGTCTGCCGCATATTCTGCCCATGTTCGCACCGACAGTCAACAGCTATAAGAGACTGGTAGAAGGCGCTTGGGCACCCACAACCGTGACCTGGGCTATTGAAAATCGCACTACTGCCCTGCGCGTGATCAACGACACCGAAGGTCACACCCGAGTCGAACACCGCGTGGCCGGCGCGGACGCTAACCCATATTTAGCTATGGCCGCAGCCCTCGCCTCGGGCCTTTATGGCATTCAAAACGAACTACCGCTGGATGTAGCCGCTACTGAGGGGAACGGCTACGAAAACAAGGAAAATGGTATATTGCCCGCGAACCTCAAAGAAGCGACGCAGGCAATGAAGGAAAGTCCGCTTTCGGCTGAATTGTTTGGTGAGCCTTTCGTCAGCCACTTTACTGCCACCCGCGACTGGGAATGGCGACAATACGCTCGTCAGGTAAGCGACTGGGAATTGCGACGGTACTTTGAGATAATTTAGTTTTGAAGGAGGAAAGGAGGATGGAGGAATGGATAAAAGGAGCGTGAGCCAGCCCGCATGAGCAGTCTATTCCTTTCCTCCATTCTCCTTTCCTCCCTATCTCCTATATAAATATCATGCGCTTAATAAACTACCCGGAAATAATAAAAGAAGCCTGGCAGGGTTTCGACCCATCAAAAAATATCGTCAGCATTACGGATATTAGCGCGATGGTATCGACCAACCATGTTTTCCGAGTATGGTTGGACACGGAGGAAATGGTGATCGCCAAGCTTTCTTATTTTGGAAAATTCGAGCACTTTAAGGAGGATCACCGAATTATTCACGCTTTGGCGACTAACCTGCTCTACCCTTTTGAAAATGTACTGGCAAAATCTTTGGTGAAAAACAACCAGGTTTACACCCACCGTTTCAAGGATACGATGGTTGATGCCTGGCTGGTTTTTTATAATCCGGTAAGAACCAAGGGCCGGCTGCCCCGGCGATTGGATGAAAACCAAATTCGGAGCCTGGCGCGGGAAATTGCCAGATTTCATAAATCCTGTTTTCGGGTGAGCAATGTACTTCCCAAAGCCTCCAAAAAACTTCGTACGGATATTCAACATTTGCTGGATATCTTAGCTACTGAAACCGGGGAATTCGAACACCGGATGCACGTCGATTTTTTGCGGGATCAGTGCAGTACTTTCCTGAAAAATATTCAAAAACTCGACGTTATCAACTTTGATCTGATGCCCGTGTTCGTCGATTGGAACATCGGCAACTTTTCCGTCGAAGATGACCTGTCGCTTTTTTCCCGATGGGATTACGATTGGTTTCGCGTATCGTCGCGCATCATGGATTTCTACTTCCTGAGCCGAGTCGTCTCCGATGTGGGTGATCGCACCGTGTTCAGCTATTATATCGGTCCGATGATGGAAGATCGATTTCTGATATTTTTGGAAGAATACCACAAGATATATCCTTTGACCCGCAACGAAATCTATTTCATGAAAGAAGCTTACCGCTTCTTTATCCTGAACTATGTTATTAAAGATGGTCGGTACTTTTTTCACCGCACTTACGCTGTTAAATTGCTGCGAGAGGCCTACGAAATCTATTTTCCCAGCATTGAAAAAGAATTTGACGCCGAGAAAATTTTAAATCATTTAAAGATCTGAGTTCGTAGCTGCTAGTCATCAGCAGCCAGCTTTTCTAGTGGTTAACAACAAATAAGTGCCAATGACTCTACATATATACAAAGCCGCCGACTATTCCATAATTGATTATTCACCACTCATCATTTTTTAAATGCGTCTTTCCTCCTTCAAGTCCGTAGTTTCAAAATACGATGTCATTTTCTTCGATGCCTTCGGCGTGTTGAAAACGCATGACACTCTGATCCCCGGCATCGGGAGAACTTTTGAATATTTGCGAGAACATAAGAAAGACTTTTACGTGTTGACCAATGATGCCTCGCGCAGTCCTCAGGATCTGGCTGATTCCTACCATCGGCTGGGACTTTACGACATCGTACCCAATTCCATCATTTCCTCCGGAATGTTAGCGCGTGACTATCTGGCCCTGAAAGTGGATGGTGGAACGGTGGCTTACCTGGGTACTGAAAAATCGGCGCATTATCTGGAAATACTTGGCTTGAAAACGCTTCCAATCGGAGAATTGAATCTCGATTTTGCCCATGAGGTAAATGCTTTGGTACTTCTCGACGATGAAGGATTCGACTGGAATCGCGACCTTAGCAAGACCGTCAATCTGCTTCGCCGCCGCAACATTCCAGTGATTGTGGCCAATACCGACCGCTACTACCCTATGTCGTCGCACTCCGTTTCTATCGCCATCGGCGCAGTGGCTACCATGATTGAAGATATTGTGGGAAAGCACTTCATCCGCTTTGGTAAACCAGACGCTCAGATGTTCATTTTTGCTCACGAACAAGTCAAGAATCACTCGAATGTTAGTAAGAAAAAAATCCTGATGGTGGGCGACACTTTGCATACCGACATTCTGGGTGGTAATAAGTTTGGTTTGGATACTGTACTCGTCCTTACTGGAAATACGCAACCTAAGGAGGCGGAAGTGAAGATTCACACGACGGGGATAATTCCTACGTATGTCTGTCAGTCGGCGGTAGTATAGGAAATATGCTTCTCAGGCAAAGAATCTCTCCTTGTTTTCATAAACATTCCTATCTTTACTAGTACAATTTTAACCAGTAAAGAACCTCACCCTTGCCCGCCGAGCCGATAAAACGTAGTTTGCCCCTATCAGAAGAAGCCGAATGCTGGGACGCTTTTCGGGCAGGCGACCGAGCTGCATTTGGACAAATCTACGACCAGCACATCCAGGAATTACTGTCTTACGGCTACCGGATTACGAGCGATCGCCAGCTCATCCGCGACAACATTCAGGACTTGTTCCTGCATTTATGGTCGCAGCGCGAGAACCTCTCCCCTACCGACTCAAAAAACGAAAAGGCCGACGGCGTTTGCAGCGTCGTCGGCCCGGAAAAAGATCCCTCGCCTGGTGTTTGCGACACCTACCGTTTGCAGCGGTAATGAGGGGTGTTTCTGTGATCTTTCAAACCCAAAAACCTTTCAAACAATGAAAAAACCCTTACAAAAAGAAGGAAAACTGTTCCAGCTCATGAAAATCTCGCTCGTTCAGCTTTTCCTTGCGGTGATTTTCGCGGGATTCACCCACGCCCGCGACGCCTCGGCGCCCCTTACCTCCCCTTCCGTTTCGTTCCCGGTAGTGATTCAACCCGACCGCCAAATAACAGGTACCGTAACCGACGAAAGTGGTGCAGGTTTGCCGGGTGTCAGTATTTTAGTAGAAGGTACTTCCAAAGGTACCACCACACTATCTGATGGCACCTACAATATATCCGTTTCCGACGGATCGACTACTTTTGTTTTTTCCTTCGTGGGGTATTTGTTGCCGCAAGTGGAGGTAAGTTACGTGACTGAAATTGCGGGTGGTGGAACCGCCTTGAGTACGAATTTCCTCTCCGAGGCCAATACTTTCGTCCTGGGAAATAACACCTTGCAAGCGGTGCAAAATATGGGAGGACAAGCGCGGGAGCAAGCTTATCTCGCCCTCAATGACCTGGCGATTTTGAAAAAGAAGGCAATCGACAGCAATGCGCCCACCTACGCCGGAATCGCGGACGTACTGCGGGCACTCAATTTAGCGGCTTTGAGCGACTGGTTTGGCGACATACCTTACTCGGAAGCACTGCGGAGCGATATCGTCAATCCAGCCTTCGACAAATCCTCGAATATTTATCCCGAGATTCAGAAAATACTGGATGAGGCTATCGTGAATTTACGAAAGGACTCGGGGCCTTTGGCTCCAAACGTCGATGATCTGATTTTCAATGGGAACAAAGCCCTTTGGATCAAAACGGCCTACGGACTAAAAGCGCGGCTCTACAGTCGGTTGAGCAATGTGGATCCGACGGGGTCGGCAAACAATGCCCTATCGGCCATCGGCCAGTCATTTAGCAGCGACGCTGAAAATTTTGTATTTAGCAAGTTCACCGATCTCCTAAAAATCACCGATCCGACAGGTAGGCCAAACCGTATCCCTTATCCCGTATCGGAGGTGACGAGAAACACCAGTACGCCTACTGACATCGACAATATTTCTACCTTCGAAGCCCGCACCAAAGTTTTCTGGGCCAAGAAATAAGTCTCTATTAAAGCAACAGTCATGGAACGCAGAAATTTTCTAAAAGCTGGGGGTATGGCCTTGCTAGTGCCTACGCATTGGCCCAAGCCTAAAAATACCAGCTCACTAAAAGTAGACACGTTGCGGGAAGCCGCTCGTGACCTATCCATTGTCGGCGAGTACGATGTCATCGTCGCCGGGGCAGGTCCGGCGGGGGTTTCTGCGGCAATCGAGGCGGGGCGTACCGGGGCGAAAACCCTGTTGATCGAAACGCACGGCTGTTTGGGCGGCGTGTGGACGGCGGGGTACCTAACCTGGATTCTCGACAACAAAAATAAGCCGGGGCTCGTGCAAGAAATCATGCAAAAGCTGCAATCCAAGCCCAATGCAGCCACGATTCCCTCCGGTAGCACGTTTTCTTTCGATGCCGAAGACATGAAGTTGCTACTCGAAGAACTCTGCGCAGAAGCCAAGGTTGATGTCCTTTTCTTCACCAGGGTAGTGAGTGCTGCCCAGGAAAAGGGTCGCCTGACCCACGTTTTCACCGAGTCGAAATCGGGGCGCGAAGCTTGGAAAGGAAAGTTATTTATCGACTGCACCGGCGATGGTGACCTGGCA
>NZ_JBGSXF010000161.1:0-6020 GCF_041751555.1 Persicitalea sp.
TCGTCGAAGTACTCCTGCCAGAATTCCTCTTTCCAAACCTCAGGAATATTCCCTTGAGCCGCATCGTTTACGTCGGTGTAGCTGGGTGTTCGCAGGTCGAGCGGGATGTTAAACTTAATCCCACGTTCCAACAGATACGGCTTTTGGTCTTTGTTCTCGAGCCACTCGGGATGCTTAGTGCGCAAAGCCTCGGCCACGTCCAGGCCGCCGTACATTGCCCCTACGGGGTCATTGGCCAGTACCCAAACTTTGTCGCCCTTCCTGCGGATAGCGTAGCTCTGGTCGCCGTCCCACTTTGGCTTGGGTAGTTGATTGTCCGAACACAATTTATTGACACGCGCAGCGTCGGCGATGAGTTCAATTTGATAACTACCTAAATGCGGCTTTATTTCTTGCGCGGCGAAAGCTAGTTTCGGATCGTTCTTGGGAAAAGTTTCGATTTTCTGCGCGAAAGTACTGGCAAAAATCAAGCAGGAGAACAATAGTACGGCAAGATTTCTCATTTGGGCAAAGTTTGTTTTGCATAAAGAGCGATTTGCCCGCAAAACTTACTTACTCAATGACTTCCCGTTACATTCTTATGGTTCCTGAATGAGCTTTTTTTTATCACCGCTTCTGAAACAACCGTTGCCAGAAGGAAGCGCCATCCGGCAGGAAACAAGCGTTAGGTGACCTTGGAGGGCGGCGGAAAAGTCCCGCCGAAAGTCCCGCGTATAGATTGAAAGTTTTGGGCTTTCCTACATTGAGTAGTCCCAGCAGATGGTCGGTACCAAACCACAGTGGCCCCACGCGCCCGGCCAGCCCCACGCCAAAAGACCCGTAGCGATTCATAACGGAAACCGGTACCGACACTTCGTACCAGCGGTGTTCGTAGCGGGGCGTTACGGCCAACACCGACTCGCCCTTCATGCCGAAGGCTCCGGCTCCCACCAGATTTTGTACATACAGGGTATTGACGTAAACATTCGGCTGCACCTGGTAATCAAGGCTGGCCTGTAAGGACGTGGGAAGTACCGAACGAAAAGAGGTAGTTGGCGAGCTGGTATCCGTATCGAGCGATTTGCTCACGGCGTCGAAAAAGCCTTCGGTTCCAGCGAGTTTCTGAAAATTCTCGAAGCGAAACGTCCGATTGGCGGCTGTCTTGTCAAACTGTTTGACGTAAGCGGGATTCTTAAAACGTACACTCCCGATGTCGGTTAGAGCCAGCGACACGCGGTAGAGGTACTTGTTGACACTGCCATCACGCTTACGGACGCCCCGGTCGGTGTAGGAATGGCGGCTGACGTTTGGACGGTACTCATAGACTATCCCCGCATCGAAGCCCCAGCCGCTTCCGGCGGGCGCATTGCCCAGCAGCCAGTTGGGAGTGAAGTTGAAATCTTGAAAAGCCCCGTCTGTGGTATATCCATACCGGGTATCAATCGTCGGCAGATCGATCAGTTCCTTTTTGTTCTGGTAGTTTTCGTCGGGGTATACGCCGAATGTCCCATCGTTGACGATGATATGAGCATTGTAAAGACCGATCAGACGCTTGGCTGTTACGCCGACTTTAAAGAAATCCGTTTCGTTATCCAGCAGAGCGCCGCCGAGCGTCAAGGCTACTTCACCAACACCGTTGAGATGCAGTTGGCCGGTCTGGTTTTCAAACAATTGCTTTTGAATATCTTCCCCCTTGCCGCGCCCCCGCAAGGCCCGCGCCAGCGGCTCGGTGACCTGGGTCATATTACCAATGACTCGGACTCGGGAGGTGGCGGCAACGCCAAAGCGGCCATCGAACAGCGAGACCATCACCGACGGCAGCCGACCTTCGATGCCCAGATTCATGTGTTTAGGACGACCGTTAAGCTTCTGTTCCAAATCCAACCGCGGTAAAACGATCGCCCCCCGCTCGTTACGGTATTTGTCAGGAACACTATTGGTCATCAGCGACAGAAACGAGTAGGGTACGTTGTACTTGATGTGGTTATTGGCCACGTACAACTGCGCGCCAACAAAATTGACGTGGACGCTGTAGCGAGAGTCGGCGACAAAAGCCGGGTTATGGTAGAGAGCTTGCGTGCCGGCGTAGTTTCCCATCGCCACACCAGGCATATGTTGGGCACGAGGTTTGGAAAACGAAAGGGCGGCAAGCGATAAGAAGAGAAGAGAGTACCTGCGGATCATGGTTGGGGGTAAACGAAGGCGGCTGGCGATTAGCGTGGAAATGGGCTTAAATATCGCAATAAAAGGCTAAAATTTTCAATTATTTGGTAAAGCCGATCGTCTGCCATAAATTGTTCGGTAGTAAGTACCCAACCACCCGACCATATTCGAAATCGCATGAATTTCTCCTTTGCCAATTATAATTCCGAAGCTTTTTTTGACGAAATGTTCATGCCCGAAGGCCAAATCCGGTCCGGCTACGAGCATCTGAAAACTAAATTCGAAAACCTCACCAGTCAGGATTTACTCAATCGCCAGCAAACCGCCGAGCGCTCGATGCTCTCGATGGGCATCACCTTCAACGTCTATTCGGAAGGCGAAGGCACCGAGCGCACCATGCCCATTGACATCATTCCCCGCGTAATAACCGGGCTGGAATGGGTGGAGGTGGAGCGAGGCCTCAAGCAGCGCATCAAGGCGCTGAATATGTTTATCCACGACGTCTATAACGACCAAAATATCCTGAACGATAATGTGGTGCCCCGCGACCTGATCGAGTCCAGCAAGTGCTATTTGGAAGCTTGCCGAGGCATTACGCCGCCCAAAGGAATCTGGTGCCACATTACTGGCACCGACCTGATTCGAGGTGACGACGGCAAGTTCATGGTTTTGGAAGACAACCTCCGCTGTCCATCGGGCGTGTCTTATATGCTGGAAAATCGGGAACTCTCCAAACAGCTTTTCCCCGACGTACTGGCCCGTACGGGTGTACGACCCGTGTCGGACTACGCCACCAGGCTGCACCACATGCTGCAGCACCTCAGTGAACGGCCCAACCCCAACGTGGTGGTACTTACGCCGGGCATTTACAATTCAGCCTACTTTGAGCATTCGTACCTGGCCCAGCAAATGGGCTTGGAGTTGGTGGACGCCCGCGACCTGGTCGTGGCGGACGGCTTCGTTAAGATGCGCACTACCAAGGGCTTCGAAATCGTTGACGTCATCTACCGTCGCCTCGATGATACTTTCCTCGACCCGAAAGTGTTC
Source organism: Persicitalea sp. (assembly GCF_041751555.1). NCBI lineage: Bacteria > Pseudomonadati > Bacteroidota > Cytophagia > Cytophagales > Spirosomataceae > Persicitalea > Persicitalea sp. Next base: position 3,190 of record NZ_JBGSXF010000161.1, read on the forward strand.
AATCCCGATTCCTTATTGGGCGTTCCGGGTATTTTTGAAGTGTTCAAACAAGGCCGCGTCGCTCTGGCCAATGCCCCCGGCACGGGTGTGGCCGATGACAAAGTGATCTACGCCTATGTGCCGCGGATCATTAAGTACTACCTCGACGAAGAAGCCATCATCCCGAATGTACAAACCTACATCTGCCGCGAGCAGGAGGATTTCGATTACGTAATGGAAAATATAGAGCACCTCGTCGTAAAAGAAGCTAACGAGGCAGGTGGCTACGGAATGCTCATTGGCCCGAAGGCCACGCCCGAAGAACACGAGGAATTCCGGCTGAAGATCCGCGACAACCCGCGTAATTACATCGCGCAGCCAACCATCTCGCTCTCGCGTGTGCCCTGCATGATGCAGGATCACGCCGAAGGGCGGCACGTGGATTTGCGGCCTTACATTCTGTACGGTGAGGACATCCACGTCATGCCCGGCGGGCTGACGCGTGTGGCTTTGCGCAAGGGATCATTGGTAGTTAACTCCTCGCAGGGCGGGGGGGGGAAGGATACGTGGGTACTTTATTGAGTGGAGACGGGTCGCCACGAGGCGTTGATAGTTAATAATTGAGAGTTATGAGATTTACCTTATTTTGCCTTTTTGCGCTTTTCCACTTCGGTAACTTTGGTCAAAATAAGTCCCAAAGTACCCGCACGGAAGCTACACCGCCCAACATCATTTTCATTATTGGTGATGACATCTCGGCCGAAGACATCGGTTGCTACGGGAATGCGAGAATCCGCACGCCCAACATTGACCGTATGGCGAAGGATGGAATCAAGTTCACTAATTTCTACCTGACGGCCAGTTCGTGCAGTCCCAGCCGGACGAGCATTCTGACGGGCCGCTACCCGCACAACACCGGGGCGGCGGAACTGCACACCGCTCTGCCCGCGCATCTGGAATATTTCCCTGAGTTGATGAAGAAAAGTGGCTACTACACGGCTCATTCTGGTAAGTTTCACGAAGGGCCCAATACACGCCGGGCCTATGACTTAATGATAAACGACCGAAAGGAGGTGGGCGAGGGCGGTGAGGAAGCGTGGGTCGGTATCCTGCAAAATCGCCCGAAAAATCAACCTTTCTTCTTCTGGTTCGCGGCTTTCGACGCGCATCGTCCCTGGTCGGCGGTGGATAGCTTCCCACAACCGCACGATCCTGATAAGAACGTTACCATTCCTCCGACCCTGCTGGACACGCCTGATACGCGCACTGATCTGGCCTCGTACTACAACGAGATTGGCCGCATCGACCGCTACCTCGGTGAGTTGCAGCAAGAACTGGAACGGCAGGGCATCGCCGATAACACGATCATCATATTTATGGCCGACAATGGTCGCCCGTTCTCCGGCAGCAAGACGCGGGTGTACGACACCGGAATGCGGACACCCTTCGTCATGAAATGGCCAAATGGAATTGGGAAGCCGGGAGCCGTTAGCGAAAGTATGGTCAGCAGTATCGACATTGCCCCCACGTTGCTGGAAGCTGCCAACGTCGGGCCATCGAAAACTACCCAAGGAGTGTCTTTTTTTGATTTACTTAAAAACCCTAAGAAGAAATTCCGAAACTACGTTTTCTCGGAACACAACTGGCACGACTTCGAGGCCTACGAACGCGCTGTGCGGACGAAAGACTTTTTGTATATCCGCAACGAGCGGTCCGATCTGCCGAACCAGGGGCCACTCGACGCCATCAATAGTTCTTCGGCTCGGGACTTGGTAGTGGCCAGGAAAAACGGCGACCTGACCCCTATTCAGGAGGATATTTTCCGTAGTCCGCGCCCCGAAGAGGAGTTTTTCGACGTTAGGAGAGATTTTATTCAGGCTAAAAACCTGATCGATGCCCCCGCCTACGCCACAGAAGTAGAAAAGCTGCGAAAAGTGCTTAGTCAATGGCAGACCGAAACGGGTGACACCGTTCCCGACAAACTTACACCCGACTGGTACCACCGCGAAACGGGAAAGCCGCTGGTCACCCAAGAGCAGAAGCTACGGGGTGAAATGCCTGGCGCAGCGAAGGAGGCGGCCCGGATCGAAGCGAAAGGACCATTTTGAATGATGAATTATGAATTATGAGATACTTTTGAGTCGGCGAGCGGTTTTAGCCGTCGCTTTATTTTGTGGTAGTTTTTGCTTTGCAGAAGCGCAAACTACCGACCAGCACCAGCGGTTGGCCCCCGCTGCGGCGGACCGACCCAACATCCTTTGGATTGTGAGTGAGGATAACAGTCCGTTGATAGGGGCCTATGGAGATAAGTTCGCTACTACGCCGAATATTGACAAGTTGGCTACTCAGGGGGTACTTTATACCAATGCCTTTGCTACGGCCCCCGTGTGCGCCCCTTCGCGCTCTACCTTGATTACAGGAATGTACCCGCCTTCGATCGGTACGGAGAATATGCGCAGTGATTACGCGATTCCGGGTTTTGTCAAGTTTTATCCGAAGTACCTTCGGGAGGCGGGGTACTATACCTCGAATAATGTTAAGAAGGACTACAACGTAGCTGAGGATCAGGAGAACGCCTGGGATGAATCGAGTGGTAAGGCTACTTACGAAAATCGCAAGCCGGGGCAGCCCTTCTTTGCCATTTTCAATACAACCATTTCTCATGAAAGCTGCATTCACAATTCCATTCCAACCGCTGAACTCCGGCACCGCCCCGACAAGGTGACATTGCCTCCTTATCACCCCGATACCCCCGAAATGCGACACGATTGGGCGCAGTACTACGATAAGGTCGAGGATATGGATACGTTCGTCGGTAAAGTACTGGCCGACTTGGAAAAATCCGGCGAGGC
>NZ_JBGSXF010000162.1:0-2347 GCF_041751555.1 Persicitalea sp.
GAAAGTCGCCTCCCAAAAGAAAACGCCTTTCTGGAATACAAACCTAATCTAATCGTATGAGGATCAGAGTCTTTGAAATCTTATGGTTGGAGAGTAGTCCTCACCCGAAAGAAGCCTACCGCGTCGAGTCGATCAGTTCCCAGAGTTCCTGATTAACCAACTGCCGGGTCGCTTCGATTTGCTTGCCGTAGGCCGCTAGGGTCATGCCGGGATGCACTTTTTTGATTGCCGCCGCCGCGTCTCCTCCCTGCCCAATGTCGGCCCATTGGTCGTAGGCATCAACGGTCACGAAGTTGAACGGCTGGTTGCTGCCACCCGGCAGTACCAAGTTGTGCCTAACCCAGCCTGCTCTCCCGCCCGACTTCATCATGGCTACGATCATGGGTTTCACCAACTTGGTTTCCATGGCTTCGTAGGCCGCCTCGTCACCCGGCTTTACTTTCATCATATTGACCATGAGGTACTTGGGTGCAGTAGTCGCGTTGGGGTCAACCGCTGCAAAATCGCTCTGGCGAAACAGCATGGCTGTCGTGAGATTCCGCATTTGATCGATGCTCATGCCAGCGGCAAGCTCCTCTTTACTCAGCAGCTTCTCGGCATCGTTCGGTATAGTTCCCCACGGGCTTTCCAGTTTGTCCTGGCCTTGCATGAACGTCACCGTCACGTAGTCGTAGGCGGCATTCGTGCCGGTTGGATAGCGAACAGCGTATAAATCCCATCCGAGAATCAGGCCGCGCTTCACCCGTTCCTGGTGCAGTTTTTTCCAGATTTCTCGCTCTGTTTTCACGTACGCTTCACTTTGGCCGGGCAGGGTTTTCATGGTTTCCACGAGGCCAAATACGGGCTGTGGCGTTTGGGCCTGGAGCGATAGGCTGCTCAACAGCAGGGCAACGACTAAAAATAGATTACTGGTTTTCATTGGATTATTGGGTTTTTGAAAGTGAAGGAAAAATGAAGTAGAAAATAGAAAGCCGCTCCCCAGCAGAAAACGGCTTTCTGCAATACAAATCTAATCTAATCATTTGAAGGTCAGAGACTTTGAAATCATTTCTGCTTCATCATCTCGCGGGCTTTGTCGGCCCGCGCTTTGGCGTCGGCAAGACCCAGTTCGGCGGCTTTGTCGTAGTATTCCGCCGACCTGGCGTAGTCTTTGGCATTCATGTAGAACTCGGCCATGCTGTCGTAGGCATTGGGCTCTTTGGAGGCCAAGGCAATGTATTTTTCAAAAGCCGCTTTGGCCTGGTCCATCTGCTTCATCCCCATGTACATGTAGCCCATCGTGTTGTAGTTGGCGGCAAACGACGGATTCACAGTGGCCAGTTTTTGGGCGTAGGCCAGCGCAGCAGCGGAATCTCTGTCGGTATAGACCGCGTGCAGCGAAGCCCATTCGTAGGCCTGCGGGGTTTTCGGGTAGGCAGCCACCAGCGCGCTCATGGTTTCGGAAGTTTTGGCTTTGGGGTCGGCCTGCCAGTTCACCAGTTGCTGACGCAGAATTTTCTCGGCCTTGTTCAGCTTTCCGGCATCGAGCGCGAGGGCTTTGGTCAGCAGGTCCGGTTTCTTGTCTTTGTTGGCATAAAAAATCTTCAGCACATAGGCCATGAAGAAATTCGGGTCTTCCTGCAAGGCTTTATCGAGCTGTTCATCCGCTTCTTTGGGATGAATGTTCGATGCGAACTCAGCCGCTTTGTAGTAAGTCGCTTTCGCGGTTTTCGACGTGGACGACACGGGCAGGAAAAAATTTTGCGCCGTCGTGAAACTGTTGCTGCACAGCAGCAGGGCAAGGGAAAAGAGTAACGTTTTCATTTGATTTGAGTTTTAGCGTGAAAAATTGAATTAGAGGGTGTGTAGGTCAGGCGTTGGCTTGCGCCCACTCGCCGAACGGTACGTGAGCGGGCTGAAACTGTAGTCCCAAATCCTGCGTTGCCGCCGCGCCGCTGTACACGGTACGGGCCGCGTCCACGGGCTCCTGCCCGTTGAGCATCAGCGTGATGTCCGATACTTTATAGCTCCCGCCAGTGAGCAGGTAGTTCTTGCCGTGCAGTCCGGCGGTAGTCGCGGCCCGGAAAATCCCCTCGGCCACATCGGCGACCCACACGACGGCAAACTCGACGTTTTTCGCAAACATCATCTCCACGAATGGATTGGGGGCAATCTTGTTTTTGAACAAATACTGTATCCCCATCGAAGTGGAATCGCCCCGGCCCGACAGCGACTGCCCCGACACCATGGTGGGATACACACTTACGACCTCGAAGACCATGTCAGGATGCGATTTTACGTACTTCCGCACCACCTGGTCGGCGAAGTACTTGGCCTGGGTGTAGGGATGGTCGTTGGCGTCGAGGTA
>NZ_JBGSXF010000163.1:0-8492 GCF_041751555.1 Persicitalea sp.
CATGCGCATGGGCGCTCCCGCCACAAAAGTCAACCCTTCAACCGAGGAGCCGCAGAAGTTGATGGCGAACTGGGGCATGAAGATGGAGGGCATGGACGGAGACATGAAGGGAATGGATCACGGAAAGATGGATCATTCCAAAATGAATCACGGCAAGAAAAAGAAGCCACAGGCAGAAATGTCCGGCATGGACCATTCAAAGATGGATCACTCCCAGATGAACCATGCTAAAACGGAAAGCAAAAAAGATACGATGGCGATGGATCGTTCCAACCATGAGAATAGTAAAAAGATGGCGGGGATGGAAAAGCCCATGAAAGAGGATGAGATGAAGGATATGCCCGACATGGACATGCCGGGTATGGATATGTTTGCCGAGTATAACTACGACTACCTGAAATCGCCCGCAAAAACGACCATCTCTACCGATCCTGACGAGGAACGGCCCGTTCGCCGCATTTTGCTGAATTTGACTGGCAATATGTGGCGGTACATTTGGAGTATGAACGGGGTGCCGCTCAACGAAGCCGATAAGATCAAAATTGAGAAAGGCGAGGTCGTACGCATCACGCTCAACAACCTCACCATGATGCATCACCCGATGCACCTGCACGGTCATTTTTTCCGGGTACTGAATAAAAATGGCGAATACTCCCCGCTAAAACATACCGTGAATGTAGCTCCAATGGAGAAGGTGACCATCGAGTTCGACGCCAAAGAATACGGCGACTGGTTTTTCCATTGCCATGTGCTGTACCACATGATGAGCGGCATGGCGCGGGTGTATAGTTACGACACGCTCCGCGATCCGCGCATGGCAGACTACCCACTCAAAACACTACTCAACGAAGGCAACCACTTTTACAGTTGGGGTACGGCAGATGTGGCCTCCCACATGACGCACCTCAATTTGGTTTCGTCCAACCTTCGCAACCAGTTTAACGTCCGGGCTGAGTACGGCTGGAACAAGCGCATGGAGGCCGAAGTCACCTACGAGCGGTACATCTACGACTATTTCCGCGTGTTCGGTGGTGTGAACGTGGAGAACGAGCGCGAAGAAAAACCCAGCGAACTAACTACCACCGCTATTGGCGGCATTCGCTTCCTGACTCCTTATCTCTTCAACCTAGACCTGCGGCTGGACAGTAAACTACGTCCACAGATCAGCCTGAGTCGCGAAATTATGATTTTTCCACGTACGATACTTCATGGCGAGTACGAGTATCAGGCCGACTTCGGCTGGACCAAACGCCCTGACCGCGAAGGAGTGCTGGACAACGGCGCATACCGCCGGGAGGTCACTTGGTCGGTGGGACTGGAGTACTTCCTGTCGCGCAATGTCTCGTTGACGGGCAGCTACGAAAACCGCTTTGGAGCGGGAGGAGGGATTTCGCTGCGCTTCTGACAAAGCGATTTCGCCTATCTTTTTAAAACTCACCTTTTTTTGAACCAATGAATAACCACAAAAGCTACCGAACCTTTGCCCTGATGCTGGCCGCCTCGTTCGTCATCATGTATGCCGTCATGTTCCTGAACGTAGACAGCCTGGATCACATTTATTTAAGCACCACCCGGCTCTATATGACTTTGCTGATGATATCGCCGATGGCAATATTGATGCAGGTCTTCATGCCAAATATGTATCAGGACAAAAGATTAAACGTCATCATCGTGACGCTGAGCATTTCGGTATTCATCTCCGTGTTTGCTTTTTTGAGAAATCAGTCCTTCGTAGGCGATGTGCAGTACATGAAGGCCATGATCCCGCACCACTCTTCCGCCATCCTGACGAGCCAGAACGCCATGTTGCGTGATCCGGAAGTCAGGAAACTGGCCAATGACATCATCAAAGCGCAGGAAAAGGAAATTGCGCAGATGAAAGCAATGCTCGATCGCCTGAACGATTAGAAAAGTACTGCCTCTACTCTATTTCGGCTAAGGCCGCCGCGTTGGCGGGTACTTCCACGAGCCCATCCGTGACTACATAAGGACACAGAATGCAAGCCTGCGGGCCGTGCTGCTTGTGCCAGCGGCAGCGCGGTCTGATTTCGCAGCGTGGTAGTACATCCGGCGGCGGTTCGGGCAAGTTTGCATTAGCCTGCATTAGTCTGGCTATCACCCCGCACTGTCCCGAACTCCACTGCCCGCAACCTGACTTCACGCATTTGTTGGCAAAGCGAAAATGTTTTGCAGGAGCTGAATGATGTTCGGCCACTTTTTCCAGAAAAGCCTCGGTGACAGGCATCGTGCGGGGCAGGATACTCACCTGCCCATTGTGGCCAACCACGCCCAGCAGGAGCGCATCCTTTTCAGGGGATGCGCTCGGGCAAAGCGTGTCGTTCGCTGACGGTTTCATTGTCCAAAGCGTTTGTTGACTCGGTCAAAATCTCCCTTAAATCCCGGGAGGTCGAAGACATCCTTGTTTCGCCTCAAATAGATACCCAACCATTCTCTTGGAAAAACGAATACTCCTGGTGTTCCTTTGGGCCACCACGGTTTGGGCCGATCGTCGTCATCCGGATTGGGCGTGTAGCCAGCCAGTTCGCTCATGACCGCTTCCTGGATTTTGGCTTCGAGACGTTGCGCGGCGGCGGCCGACAGCTGGACGTCGCCCAAATCCACGTGGAATTCGCTGGTTTTTGCTTTTTTTGCTTCCATAACTTAAAAGGGTTTAGAAATAGTGGATTCTTTGTTCGGGAAGAATCCATACCCGTCACACTATCACCATTTTCGTAAGGGTTTCGCCAAACTACCAAGTGTTCTGGTGACGATACAGGTGATTGATCATTAGTCGTAGTTTTAGATCAGTTAGGAAACATCCCGGCCAGGATTTTTCTATTTTTGCCTATTCACTACAAGCCTGACTCCTGGTACTGACTGAGGTTTGGGCTGCTTTACCAATTCATTTATCATGAAAAAGTTATTTACCACCAGTTGGCTGATCATGGGATTCCTAGTCACCGGCTTTGCCCAAAATAAAGCTTCCCTCCCCGAATTTGATCTCCAAAAACCTGAACTGGAAGCTCATATGCGGTTTCTGGCTTCGGACGAGTTGATGGGCCGCCGCACTGGCGAGCAGGGCAACCTCGTCGCCGCCCGCTACGTGGCCGAGCAGTTTCGGCGCTACGGCTTGGCGAACGCCCCACAACAAACATCTTTCATGCAGACCGTACCGCTCGAAAAAATGGGGGCCTTGGGAAAAGGCAATCTCTTCGTCGGGACTGACACGCTGCGCTCGGGGCAAGACTGGATTCTGATGTCGGGTAGTGCTTCGGATATTGATGCCCCGCTGGTGTACGCGGGTTTTGGGCTGGAAAACGCCGCCAAAGGCTGGGACGACTACAAGGGGCTGGATGTCAAAGGAAAAATCGTACTGTTACAAAGTGGCTCGCCGGAGGCAACTTCTCCAATAGAGATCATCACAGCCTCGGACGGCAAGCGCAAACTCGCGGCCGAAAAAGGCGCCGTTGGCATCATCGAGATTTTTAAAGCGCCCGTTCCCTGGAATTTTGTCACGAAATTCTTTGGTGGGGAGCGCGTGGCCCTCGCACCCGACGGAAAAACTGTAACGCTTCCGCATGCCTGGATCAATGGACAGGAATCGAAATTCACTAAAATGCTCCGCGCCACCGACAAGATGCGCTTTCAAACTACTGGTCGCAGCTTCCAAACAGTGAACGGCTACAACGTAGTCGCTTACATTGAAGGCACGGATGCCAAACTCAAAGATGAATACGTGCTGCTCTCCGCACACTACGACCACGTGGGCGTGGGCAAGCAGGGCGGCCAGCCCTATTCGCCTGAGGACAGCATTTTCAACGGTGCGCGCGACAATGCCTTCGGAACCGTGTCACTATTGGCCGCCGCCGAAGCTCTATCGAAGCAGCCGCCGAAACGTTCGGTGCTGTTGGTGGCCCTGACAGGCGAGGAGGTGGGATTACTGGGCAGTAAGTACTACGCCAGTCATCCCCTCCTACCCCTGAACAAGTGCATTTTTAACCTCAATACCGACGGCGCGGGTTATAATGATACCAGCATTTTGTCGGTCATTGGTTTGGATCGCACAGGCGCACGAGCCGAAATCGAGACAGCCAGCAAAGCTTTCGGGTTAGATGTGGTTGCCGACCCGGCCCCCGAGCAGGGACTTTTTGACCGCTCCGATAACGTAAGTTTTGCCAAAGTGGGCATCCCTGCCCCCACCATTACGCCTGGGTTTAGAACTTTCGATGCCGAACTCATGAAAAACTACCATCAGGCTTCGGACAATCCCGAAACGATCGACTTCGGCTATCTCCTCAAATTCTCGCAGGCCTACGCCTACGCTGCTCGCCTCATCGCCGACCGGGCGCAGGCTCCGCAATGGAGCAAGGGCGATAAGTACGAAGAAGCGGCCAAAGAACTGTATAGCAAGTAGAACCCAGATAGTCAGTTGCTTACCGAATAAATTCCGAGATGATTGCGCTGCGAAGAACCGATTCCCAAAACCAGGACTTCATCGATCTGGTGGCTTTACTGAATGCCGATTTGAAAATGCGCGATGGCGAGGACAACGCTTTCTATTCCCAATTCAGCAAAATAGACCTAATCAAACACGCCGTGGTGGCTTACGATGGCGAATATCCAATCGGCTGCGGAGCCATTCGAGAATATCAGCCAGACCGGACGGAGGTGAAACGGATGTATGTCACACCGGAAGGCCGGGGCAAGGGGGTTGCCACAAAAATCTTAGCTGAATTAGAAAGCTGGGCTGCCGAGTTGGGCTGCCGATACTGCATTCTTGAAACGGGAAAAAGACAGCCTGAGGCCATCGCTCTCTATAAAAAAATGGGTTACCGTATTATTAAAAACTATGGCCCGTACGCCGGGGTCGAAAACAGCGTGTGCTTCGAGAAGCGTATTCTGCGGGATATTTAGGTACTTTGCAGCCTTCTGCCGGAAGGGATTTTTATATTTTACAAAACCCTATCCGCCCGAATGAGGTTGAAGAGAGCAGAATTGACCCGCGAATGACGACACCCGACCAATTGCTGCAAGCTTTGCAGACCGAAATCGAGCAAAACAATTACGGCGACCAGCCCGCCGAACTTTACGAACCCATCCGGTACATCATGTCGCTCAGCGGCAAAAGGTTGCGCCCGCTGATGACGCTCATGGCCGCTGCCCTCTACACTGACGATTGGCAGAAAGCCTTGAAACCTGCTCATGCTGTTGAGGTTTTTCACAACTTCACGCTCATGCACGACGACATCATGGACTGCGCCCCGTTGCGGCGCGGTCAGCCCACCGTGCACGAGAAATGGAACGCCAACATCGCCATCCTATCGGGCGACGTCATGTTGGTGCGAGCCTACGATTTGTTGCTGGATGTAGAGGGTAATCACATCAAGCGTGTCCTAACGCGCTTCAACGACACAGCGGCGGCGGTCTGTGAAGGCCAGCAGCTGGACATGAATTTCGAGACACGCTGGGACGTGACCGAAGCGGAGTACCTGAACATGATTCGGTTGAAAACTTCCGTTTTGCTGGGCTTTGCGCTGGAATTGGGCGGCATCGTCGCCGGAGCCGACAAAGAAGCCACCACACTCCTCTACCAGGCGGGCGTTAGCATGGGCATCGGCTTCCAGTTGAAGGACGACTTGCTCGACGTATATGGCGACCCGGCTAGATTTGGCAAACAGGTTGGCGGCGATATTATAGCAAATAAGAAAACATTTCTACTAATCGAAGCACTCGAAAGAGCGAAAGGCTTGACCAGAAAGCAACTGGACGATTGGCTGGATGAAAAAGATTTCGACAAAGAAGAAAAAGTAAAGACCGTTACCGACATCTATGATTCGTTAAAAATCCGCACCTTTACCGAACAAAAAATCACCGAACACTTCGATCAAGGCTTCGACTGTCTGGAAAGGCTTAAAGTCGACCCCACCCGCAAAAAGCCGCTTTTGAGTTTTGTACATCAGTTAGTGGAGCGGGAAAATTAATATAGAATAACCATGTCACTTACCCTCATCATTATCCTCGTTACTGTCGCCATCAGTTATTACGCCTGGAAGAATCCTTCTACGCTGGAAAACATGGTTTTGAACCCCTACAAAGTTTCCAAGAAAGGGCAGTACTACCGCTTTATTACCTCCGGCTTTGTCCACGCTGACTTCATGCACCTGCTGTTCAACATGCTTACGCTCTGGTTCATTGGCGAGGGCATCGAGCGGTTATTCGGCATGTTATTCGGCGGCAACGGGCGGATATACTTTGGTGCGTTGTACCTTTTGGGCATTATTGTCTCCGACATTCCTACCTTTTTGAAGCACCGCAACAGTTCCGGCTATAATTCGCTGGGTGCATCGGGCGGCGTAGCGGCAGTACTATTTGCGGCGGTACTTTATGCGCCATTATTGGAAATTTGCCTGTACTTCTTACTGTGTATTCCTGGCTTTATTTTTGGAATACTGTTTATCGGGTACTCCTACTACGAATCTCGGCGCGGTAGCGGTTTTGTTAATCACGACGCTCACATGTACGGTGCCATCTTCGGGCTGTTGTTCATGGCGGCGGTCTATCCGGCAGCGGTGCCTGGCTTCTTTGAGCAAATCAGTGGCTGGCGACTGTTTTAATGCTCCCCAAATTTCTCGCAAATCTTCTCTCAGGAACTGAAAAAGTCGAAAACTTTTTTTCGCAACTTTTTGATTGATAGCAGTTAATCTATTCTCAATTCTCGGCTTCCACTACCAATTCACAAAACGGCACGGATTTTTATGAATTCGCGGCTGAACTTAAACTACCACTTTACATGAAATCCAAAACTTCGTTCACCATACCTTTTAAACATCCCATTAATCCCGACGACAAATTCAAGAAGTCGGTCGCGTACTTTTCCATGGAATTCGCCGTGGATCAGGCGCTGAAAATTTACTCCGGTGGCCTGGGCTTTCTGGCCGGGTCGCACATGAAAAGCGCCAACTCCTTGAATCAGAACCTCATTGGTGTCGGGATGCTGTGGAAACACGGCTATTATGACCAAGAGCGGAACCAGGATAATAGCATGAAGCCGGAGTTTCGGGAGAAGATTTACCACTACCTCATCGATACCGAAACCAAAGTCAGTATTGAAATCGCGGGCAAAAAGGTATGGGTTCACGCCTACTACCTACCGCCCGACGTGTTCGATACGGCCCCGATGTTTCTGCTTACGACGGACACGGAGGGCAACGACCACGAGGCTCGTTCGATTTCTTACAATCTCTACTCTTCCGACCCCGCCACAAAAGTCGCACAGTGCATGGTGCTGGGCATTGGCGGCACTAAAATGCTCGACGCTCTGGAATACGAACCGGAGGTGTACCACTTTAACGAAGCCCACGCGCTGTCGGGGGCGTTTTATTTGTACCAAAAATTTAAAACCGCGTCGAAGTTGAAGAAGCGGTTCGTGTTCACGACCCACACACCCGAGGAGGCCGGGAACGAGAAGCACGACATCACTTTTCTGAAAAATATGGGCTTCTTCGCCGGACTGAAACTGGAAACGGTGCGTAAGATCACCGGGCAGAAAGACAGCGTTTTCAATCACTCGCTGGCCGCGCTGCGCCTGGCCCGTAAGGCCAATGGCGTGTCAAAATTGCACGGCGATGTGTCGCGGCAGATGTGGGGCGGCTACGACAAAATTTGCGAGATCGACCACATTACCAACGCCCAGAACCAAACTTATTGGACCGACGAAACGTTGGAAGCCGCCCGCCTGGCAAAGGACACAAAAGCGATCATGGCTCGTAAAGAAGAACTCAAAAAAGAGCTGTTCAAAACCGTGGCCGATCAGTGTGGTAAAATCTTCGATCCCAAAGTACCGACCATTGTGTGGGCAAGGCGCTTCGCGGCTTACAAGCGGGCCGATATGCTGACCTGGGACCGGGAGCGCTTTGACCGATTGATGAACAACTCCAAGTACCCCGTCCAGATCATCTGGGCAGGAAAGCCCTATCCCAAAGATATGGGAGCCGTCGAAACGTTCAACGGGCTGGTGTATCTCAGCAATATGTACGACAACATGGCGGTGCTGACAGGCTACGAATTGGCGCTTTCCAAACTTATGAAAGACGGCTCCGACATTTGGCTCAATAACCCCATAGTGACCCGCGAAGCCTCCGGCACCAGTGGCATGACTGCCGCTATGAATGCCTCGCTCAACCTCTCGACCTACGATGGCTGGATCTGCGAGTTTTCCGAACACGGCCACAATTCTTTTCTGGTACCCGTAGCCACGGGTGAAGACATCAACAAACAGGATATGGAAAACCTGTTTGATTTAATCGAGAACGAGGTGCTGCCCACGTATTATGACCAGCCCGAAAAATGGCAGGAAATGGTACTGGAAAGCATGAACGATGTTCACGATTTTTTCGGCTCCGACCGTATGGCGACGGAGTATTATGAGAAGTTGTACTAAGGTTGAGATTGTAAGCTAAGACAAAGGGGCAAGAGCATTCTTGTTCCTTTTT
>NZ_JBGSXF010000164.1:0-3008 GCF_041751555.1 Persicitalea sp.
ATAACGGCTATTATATTAACGGAAACAAACGACTGCGGGAAATAGATCGTCGCCTGCGTTTCCTGTCCAAACGGCTGGATAGCGCAGAAGTGATCGATCCGGCCGCGCCCCGTGAAAACAGCTACCGTGTCTTTTTGGGAGCAACGGTACGTTTTGCCAATCGCATCGGTGAAGAAAAAACGGTTGCCGTTACCCCGGGTCGCTCCTGATCCAGCAGCCAGCGATATTCACTTGCTAAACGGGCGTATCCACCGGGTGTCATGTAATTCTTGCCACCTGGCGGCAGCGGAGATAATGTCACATCATCATCGCCGTCATCCGGCTGATCGGATTCCCTGACAAATGCCTTGTTCATGGCTGAATGATCTGGTTGAGACGCTTACAAACCCGCACAAACAATCTGCCGTTAAGTCTGCCGCAGATGAGAGCTGGCACAACGTCCCCGCCGTCGAATGATTCAGGCTGATGGCAAAGGATATAGCTCATCTGAGTAATGTTAGGCGCTTTACCGACAGCGACAGCGACAGCGACAGTGAAGGGATGATCGGCATTATTATAGTCAGAGGTTGTCATGAGTAGGCTAATAACAAAAAATGTATCATTGCACGCAAACGGGGATGGCACCAAGAAAGGATGAATATCGCGTATTTCACAATCAGCCCGTGGATTGTAGTCTATCCAGAATCCTCCTTGGCTAAAGATAATCTGGACAGTTTAGGGCGCTTCTAAAAATTCAGAGTTCTAAACAAGGCCAGGAGGCTGTCCGAGAATAGCGATCGTAGCGAGGGCGAGAGCTGGTTAGGCAGGATTTTTCGATCATTCGAGGCGAATAGTTGTTCTATTTAGGAACCTAGAAAAAATAACTTGAACACTTTGTATTAATTTCATGGTGTCCTGGGCATAATTTTGTAATTCCATTCACCATGAAAAGCATCACACTTTATGGTCACTTCGGCTAATTCTTGATCTGAAACTTTGATACCTGCCTCGTAGAGGTTTTCATCTAGTTTTGCCTGAATTTTCAGTCCCTCCACCGTGGTCGTATTACCAATTAGGTTCACGACAACTTCTCGACTCAGCAAGGGGCGTCCACGCCAATTTTGGGTAATATGACAAAACATGCGGTGTTCAATTTTATTCCATTTACTGGTTCCCGGCGGAAAGTGACACACCTGAATGGTCAGCCCAATCTCATCTGCAAGCTTCTGTAATTGCAAGCGCCACAAGCGAACTCGATAGCCGTTGCTACCTCCGCAGTCCGCCGTAATCAGTAGGTTTTTCGCGCTGGCGTATAACGGCTTGCCCATTTCCTGCCACCAGCGGCGTATGCTTTCAATGGCAAATTCGGCGGTATCATGGTCTATCCCGGCACTCACCCAGCCTTGATTAGCGATCAGGTCATAAACGCCATAAGGCGCCATCTTGCCTAACTCGGCATCAATGAAATCATAAACTCGAACCTCCTCTGGTTTTCCCTTGAGCTTCCATTCTTGACCGCCATTCTTGAAATCGCCGATCAACTCCTTCTTCTTGGTATCAACCGAGATCACTGGATCGCCAACCGTTTGATAGGAGGCCACTTGATGGGCAATATGTTGAAATTGCGCATCCCGGTCGGGATGCTTTCCGCCTTCGTGCGTTTTACGTGTCGATTGCAGGCTATACCCAGTTCTGTCAAGAGGTCGCACACGGTTCTCTGGCTTACTTTGTGGCCTTGCTTTTCCAGTTCTTTTGCCAATCGGGGCGTACTTTTGCAGGTCCAACGCAAGAGCGACATCGGGTCTCCGCGAGAATCTATATCCACCAGTTTTTCCAAGTCTTGAGGAAGGCTTGGATCCTTGTCAACAAGTCTTTTCCGTCCGCCGCCGGGATTACGAACACGGGACTTAGGCACGCTCGGGTTAACCGGCGCCAATTCCAGACTATCCAGTTCACTCAATCCCGCGTAAATCGTCGCACGAGAAATTCCTATGGCTTTAGCTACAGTACTCACGCCCCCTCGACCTAGAGATTGCGCTTCCACGGCAGCCCATAACCGTAGCGTCGCTTCATCTAACCGCTCTGAAAGAACTTTATATTTATTGGTAATCAGTGCTACATTATCCATGCGCCAACGATAGTCGGCTTTGCACAAATGTTCAAGTTATTTTTTCTAGGCTACTTAGTCAATTTTCGTTATAGTGTAAATAATCTTCCCTAAAGAAAACCCATTTTTTGATCACCTGAACTCTAGGTTTGTCAAACTGTTATCCAATAACTGATTAAAGCTGATTCCCAAATGGGCGCATAAAAACGCCAAGTGGCGCAGAATCTTGCTTAGATTATGGCTGCTAAGCACAGCAGGGCGATTATGGCATCGCCGGTAAAAGTCCCTTTTAGGAAATTTTTCCTCAGCTGCCCGTCGTGCCTGAACACTAATTCTATTTCATTGCGGCGCTTTAGCTAGAACGACAGCTTAAGGAATAGTCGCCGGGCGACTATTCCTGTGTCAACCATTACCCTGCCAGCCGAACACGTTCAGAACGTAATGCTCATAGTTTTCGGGGTTCCGTCGCGCCCTGATCGGTTTTTGACGGGCGATGTTGCGTGCCGCCTGCGCACCGTATTTATTCCCCGAATTGTCCTTATGGTCAATGAACCATTGGTGGAACAACTCGTGGACGATGATCCCGGGGCGCACGACTGCGCGCTGCGCAAACCAGGCCGGAAACAGGACAAACGTTTTGGGCGAGAACGGCCCACCGTAATTATGCCCGTTAACGGCCGTGTCCTTTTGCTCTTTCAGCCGAATTCGCAGTCGCTTGTTGGCCAGAAAATTGTGAACGCGCCGAATCCGGCGGCGGGTAAGCCTGATCTGATGGATTGATAGTCTTCCAGTGCCGAACCACGTACTCAGCACCGGATCATTCGTCCAGAATTTCACTCGATTTCTCCGCTTCATGTCCCACACGCGATCAAGATGTAGAAAACCGGCTCGCGCCAGAAGATCGGCATCTTTGACCGCCGCG
>NZ_JBGSXF010000165.1:0-3562 GCF_041751555.1 Persicitalea sp.
AGTCTATCCAGAAAACCAATCGGGTAATTTTTGCCGACGAGGATTATCCGGGTGGAGCCTCGGCTTTCATGATGCAACAGGTTTTGGAAAAACAAAACGCTTACCGCTGGCTCGACTCCGCCCCGCAGACCATCGCTGCCCAACCCCACCGCGCGGCTTATAGCTCCGATGGCGACTACTTCTCGAAGCCCAATGCCGAGAATGTATTCGAAGCTGCCTACGCCCTGATGCACGAAGCGGAACCGCAGCGGTTTCCGGATTATCTGTAGTCTGTATCGTGACGCTCTACGCCCGCTTCGGCAAACGTTTCATCGATCTGCTGGCTTCTTTTCTGGGCTTAGCTGTCCTCTCGCCTTTTTTATTGGTCATCGCTCTGCTCCTCGCCGTAGCCAATCGGGACAACCCACTTTTCCTACAACCGCGTCCAGGACAAGGCGACAAGGTTTTTGTTTTGATAAAATTCAAAACCATGAACGATCATCGCGACGCCGCCGGCCAGCTCCTTCCCGACGCCGAGCGGCTGACTGCTTTAGGGAAACTACTTCGGAAAACCTCACTGGACGAACTCCCTCAACTCTGGAACGTCCTGAAAGGCGAAATGAGCCTTATCGGCCCCCGTCCCTTGTTGGTAGAGTATCTACCGCTCTATACCGAAGAACAAAACAAACGCCACCGCGTCGGCCCCGGCATCACGGGTTGGGCGCAGGTCAACGGCCGTAACGCCATTAGTTGGGAAGAAAAGCTTGCTTACGATGTTTGGTACGTCGAAAATCTTTCAATGGCCTTGGACGTGAAAATTATCTGGCTAACGATAGTGAAGGTTTTCAAAGGTGAAGGGATATCGTCGGGGACGTCAGTAACAATGGAAAGATTTAAAGGTACAAAGTTCCAAAGTTCCAGAGGAACGAAGTGATTTTGGCCCTCCAGCATCACGCACTACTTTAACAAATAAGCATCCAACAAATCCACAACAATTCAACATTATCATGCTTCTCTACGGTGCCAGCGGCCACGCCAAAGTCATAAACTCTATCCTGCGGACAAGGGGGCAAGAGGTGACGGCGATTTTTGACGACGATCTGGGCAAGAAAAACCTGGGAGATATTCCCGTCGTGGGTGTTTACGATCCAGATTTCCAGCCCGCCGTGCCGCTGATTATCGCCATAGGCTTTAACGATATCCGCCGGAAAGTAGCGCTGCGCATCCGCCACCGCTTCGGGACGGCTATTCACCCATCGGCTCTCGTGGACGACACGGCGCGCATCGGTGAAGGCACCGTAGTGATGCCGGGTACGATCATTCAGGCTGACGCACAGATTGGCTACCATGTGATTATCAACACTGCCGCTACTGTAGATCACGACTGCGTTTTGGGCGATTTCGTTCATCTGGCACCGGGTGTGGTACTTTGCGGGGCGGTGCAAGTGGGGGAAGGTACTTTGATTGGTGCAGGCAGCGTTGTAGCTCCCAACCTAACCATCGGCACAAATTGCCTGATCGCCGCCGGGAGCGTCGTGACTACCCATATTCCCGACGGGGCCACTGTGCGGGGGAATCCGGCGCGGGTAGTAATTTCGAACGCATGAACAAAATCTTCCTCTCCTCCCCCCATCTGAGCGGTCGCGAACTGCCCTACGTGCAGCAAGCCTTCGACACCAATTGGATTGCCCCGCTGGGACCGAACGTGGACGGCTTTGAACGAGAACTTTGTACTTATGTTGGCACAAGTCATGCTGCCGCGCTGTCGTCCGGTACAGCGGCCATTCATCTGGCGCTCATCATGCTGGGTGTTTCTTCGGACGATGTCGTTCTTTGTCAATCTTTTACTTTCTCCGCCTCGGCCAATCCGATTGTGTATCAGGACGCTACGCCTGTCTTTCTGGATAGTGAAAGAGATACCTGGAACCTCTGTCCCGAGGCATTGGAGAAGGCTTTGCAATACTACACCGAACGGGGCAAAAAGCCGAAGGCGGTAATTGGGGTTCACCTCTACGGAATGCCCGCTCGATTGCGGGAGATTTTGGCTTTATGCGAGACGTACGAAGTACCCTTCGTGGAAGATGCCGCCGAGGCATTAGGTTCAATGTACTTTGGGCGAAAGGCGGGTTCGTTTGGAAAGATGTCGGTGTTGTCCTTCAATGGCAACAAGATCATCACCACGTCGGGCGGTGGAGCCTTGCTTTCGGAAAATGATAGCTATATAGAAAAGGCGAAATTCCTCGCGACCCAGGCCCGCGACGACGCGCCACACTACCAGCATTCGGAGATTGGCTACAACTATCGACTGAGTAACGTCTGCGCAGGGATCGGCCGGGGGCAACTGGAAGTAATAGATGAACGCGTGGCACAACGGCGGGCCAATTTTGATTTTTATCAAGAAGAACTCGGCGGTCTGCCCGGAGTAGACTTTCAGCCGGAACCGGAGGGGCATTTCTCCAACCGTTGGCTCACGTGCCTTACCATCGACCCAAAACAGTCGGGCGGCGTTACTCGGGAGATGGTATGCTTAGCATTAGAGGGAAAAAACATCGAGTCCCGGCCACTATGGAAACCCATGCACCAGCAACCCGTCTTCACTGACGCGCCCTGCTTTGGTGGTAAGGTAGCCGAAAACCTGTTTGAGGTAGGTTTATGTTTGCCATCAGGCTCTAACCTGGAAACTACCGATCGACAACAGATTGCCTCGAAAATTAAAAGCCTGTTCCCCTAAAAACAAAACCCGAACCTATCTCGGCTCGGGTTTTGTACTAAAAATACTGTGGATTTCTCAACGCATTTGCTACGCCAGGCTACAAACCAGGTACACTGAGCGATTAAATCGTATTCAAAACGCTTTTACCCAACGAGATCAACTGCTCGGGTGAGCGATACCCAATCACTTTTCGGACGATTTTCCCATCCGGCTCGATAAAAAACAAAGTTGGGTACGCTTCCATAGGAAACTGCCGCGCCAGTTGCGGACCCTCGCCGCGCTCCATATCGACCTTGACGTTAATAAAGTTTTTGTTAAATAGTTCGCCGACATCGGGACGGGTGAACACATTTTTCTGCAAAAGCTTGCACGGTCCGCACCAACTGGCGTAAGCATCCAGAAAGATGACTTTATTTTCGGCTTTAGCCTTCTTCATGATGGCAGCCCAGCTGGCGTCAGTGAATTGAATTCCCTGCTCGGCGGCGGGCTCAGCGGCTTCCCCCAGCTTGGGCGTCCACGCGCTGGCGGTCGCCAGTAATATCAATGCCCAAATCCAGCCCATTTTTTGTAAACCTCTCATGTCTTTTTGTTTGGTTCAAATTTTTAAAGTCGCCTACATAACGCAACGAGTTGGCGGTTTCGTTTCGCGGCGGGTCTTTTTCCTTAACTTTGCGGGCCAAACCCATTACCGAAGTCATGAATATCCAGCAAGCCGAATACGTCGTCAGCAACGTGAATTATCGGGAATGCCCCGCGCCCGAACTACCCGAATTTGCTTTTATCGGGCGCTCAAATGTCGGCAAATCTTCACTAATCAATATGCTCACGCAACGAAAGGCGCTGGCCAAAACTTCGGGAACACCGGGGAAA
>NZ_JBGSXF010000166.1:0-17516 GCF_041751555.1 Persicitalea sp.
CCAGTCGGTAGATCGTACTATCCAGGCTACCGAGCGAATCGGTGCGGGTGGTGAAGTACTCCTGTCCGATCATTTCGAAGGGGGAGAAATTAAAGGCTGAATCGGGGAAGAAAACCTCAGCCGCCGGATCGTGCAAAAAACTGAACGAGTAGTTGAAAGGCTTCCCTATTTCGATCGTGTCCGTTAGGAATTCCCCTTGTGGCCGCCGAACCTGCTTCATCGCAGCCTTCTTCTGCGCGAACCCAGCCGATGGGCTAAATGCAGAAAGTAGCAGCATGACAAGCCAACAAGCAGCCCTTTGCCATCTCACATGCTCACCTACAAATAACTGTCCACTGTCCATTGTCAACTTTCAACTAATTAAACCGCCTCACCCGAAAGAGCTTAATCAGCGTTGGCACGTAGTCTTCCCCGGCGTCCAGCGACAGATAATCGGCTCGGTTTTGTCGGCAAAGTTTTTCCAACGTTTCCTGCCGCTCCCGAAACCGTTGCTTCATGTTTTCGCGGTAGTGGGACGAAGACGCGTTCACCCACTTTCTGGACTGTCTCTCAGCATCATAAATAGGTATGATCCCCAACCGGGGCAGGTTGGTCTCTCGCATATCGTGGACATGGATCACGATCAGGTCATGCTTGCGAGCCAGGGCTTTTAAGTTATGTTCGTAACCTTCGTCTATAAAATCAGAAATCATAAAAACCAAGCTTCGCCTTTTCAGCACATTGAGGGTTAGAAGAATAGCTTCCGAAAGATTAGTGCGCGGCGAACCGGGCGACAATTTGTATAGTTCCGAAATAAAGCCGTAAGCGTGTTTCATCCCGTCTGACGGGCGAATGTAGCGTTCCTTCTGATCTGAAAAACACAACAACCCGACCCGGCTCGCTTCCTGAATCGCCGAAAGGGCTAACACGCCGCAAATCTCCTTGGAGGCGTCTATTTTTAGCCGCGTTTGGTCGCCCACTTCCTGAGAAGCGCTCACATCCACCACAAAAAACACGGTCTGCTCTTTTTCCTCCTTGAAAATCTTGATATAAGTACCGTGTCCCTTGGCCGAGGTATTCCAGTCGATGGCCCGCACGTCATCACCGTATTGGTAGAGACGCAGGTCGTCAAATTCCAGCCCCGAGCCTTTGAACACGGAGTGGAAGTTGCCGTGACGCTCGCTGTTGACCGCCTTACGGATGCGGATTTCGTACTGCCGAAGTTTGGTCAGGAAGTCTTGGAACACTAGTCAATTTTGAATGAGTGAACGAGTGAGTGAGTGAATACTGGACTCTAATGTCCTGTTTCTGCGCATCACTATAATTGAACAGTTTCTTGTTAAAAAACCTAAATTTTGGGCGTTTCCTGAAAGATTTTCGACCTTTGAGGCGTTACTAGGAGCCAGACAAATATAAAAACTTTGCCTTGATTATGGCACGTCTTCCGTTTATCTTCCGGTCTTTCCTGCTGCTGACGCTTTGCGTTTCGGGGCTATTGGCTTGCGATGGCGAAAACAGTCCACCGAGCGGTCTGATTCCACAGGAAAAAATGGCCGAAATTCTGACGGATATTCACATCGCTGAAGCCCGCGTTACCAATATGCAATTACGTTCGCTCGATTCCTCGGTTTTTTTGTACGATAATTTGCAAGAGAGAATTTGGAAAAAGAACAAAGTAGATACATCGCTTTATCGAAAAAGCTATACTTTTTACACTTCTCACCCTACTTTGCTGGCTGAAATCTACGACCGGGTTGAAAAAAAACTGGAAGCCCGTGAAAAAAAGAAGAACATTAAGCCATGATTTTTTGTAGAGTATAAAGTTTTGGCCCCGTTTTTGAGGGCGATAGATTTGAGTCCCCAATCGTTCTTTTTGCTACATTTGCGCCAATTCAGAAGCATCTAGGTAGTCTTTCAACCTCAAATTATCTGAATCCAGTCTAGTGAGAGCTTGAATTCTCACTACCCACCACAAACCCTCTACAAAAAGTGACTGATTCCGTCGTCATCATACCGACCTATAATGAGATCGAGAACATCGAAGCAATCATCCGTAAGGTTTTCAGTTTGCCGAAAGCCTTAGATCTGCTCATTGTAGATGACGGTTCTCCAGACGGGACGGCCCATAAAGTAAAGGAGTTGCAGACCGAATTTCCCGGACAATTGCACTTGGCCGAGCGGAAAGGAAAGCTCGGATTGGGTACGGCTTACATCCACGGATTCAAGTGGGGGCTACAAAAACACTACAACTACTTCTTCGAGATGGACGCCGATTTTTCGCATAATCCTGAGGATCTGGTACGGCTGTATGAAGCCTGCGCGGAGGGAAGGAGCGACATCGCAGTGGGATCGCGGTATATCCGGGGCGTCAACGTGGTCAACTGGCCTATGAAGCGGGTACTTATGTCGTACTTCGCGGGTCATTATGTGCGCTTTGTAACGGGGATGACGGTTATGGACCCCACTGCTGGGTTCGTTTGCTACAGCCGCGAGGTACTCGAAACGCTTCCTCTCGACCATATCAAGTTTGTGGGTTATGCCTTTCAAATCGAGATGAAATTCGACGCCTGGAAGTACGGATTCAAGATCACCGAAGTACCTATCATTTTTACTGACCGTACTTTGGGTGAGTCCAAAATGTCGGCAGGAATCTTCAAAGAAGCTATTCTGGGCGTACTGGGCTTGAAAATAGGTAGTTGGTTCAAGCGGTACATTCGTGAAACTCCGGTAACGACATCGGCTTCCGTCGAAGTCGCCTCCTCTAGCCCGGCTTTAGGGTAGGGAAGAGTGTCCTACTCAATTTTACCCACTTCGAGGGGCACTCCTTCTTCTCTTCTTGCGCAGATTAAAGGCATGATTTATTCGTCCTGTATCTGCCTAATTTCCGTTCACAAAAGTCAAACAAAGCGGTACAGTTTTTGCTGTACGAAATCCGTCTTTCCTAAGAGAGGCAATCGGCTATTTTGGCTATAGATACATTTAATCCGAATAAAGAGGGTGTATGGGCGGTAGGTTTACTATAAAGCAGAAGATACATATATTCACTATTTTTTTTCTGATGACGATCGGAATAGGTGGGCTGGCTCCTGCGGTTTCGGCTCAGAACTCCCCTACTTCCTCCCGAAATCTACCCAACTACTCACCAGGAGGTTTTCAAGGCAATTATCAGAAAGCGCTCTTGAAAGCCCAGCGGCACGGCTGGCCCCTTCGCCTGAACCTCAGCCCCGGCAAGGCTATCTCACTTCACCATACAGACGCGCTTGGTCAGCCAGTTTATTACACCACTCATAGTACCCCACTTTCTCTGGGAACTCACACGGCCTCGCTCTACGAGGGTGGTGGCTTAGGGTTGAAGCTAAGCGGCAGCAGCCCTTCACTCAAAGGCAAACTTGCTCTCTGGGATGGCGGCAAGGTGCGAAGCGATCACCGCGAACTGAGCGGTAAAGTAATCCAGTCGGATGTCGATGGCCCTACCGCCAACGACCACGCTACCCACATGGCGGGCATACTGGTCGGCCGGGGTATTTACAAGTCAGCCCAGGGGATGGCCTTTGGCGGAGAATTGAGCGCATGGGACTTCGACAACGATCTGAGCGAGGTAGTTCGAGAAGCCCCTAACCTCCTCATATCCAATCATGCTTATGGTCCCGTGGCGGGCTGGGTGCTAGATCCCAGCCGCCCGGGCAATTCTAACGATCTAAAATGGGAGTGGTGGGGTACACCCGCTGTTGACGAGCAACAAGATTTTCGCTTTGGCTTCTATGATGAGGCAGTGAGCGAAGTAGATCGCATCACCTACAATTTTCCGTATTTCCTAATGGTGCGCTCGGCGGACAATAAGCGGGTAGAGAACGGCCCGCCCGCAGGGACAAAGTATTTTCTGAAAAATACGGATAACCAAAGTGCGTTAGCCCGCAGCCGTAACGATGGGTACGACATTCTACCCGGTGAATCCAACGCCAAGAATGTGCTGACCGTCGGGGCCGCCGAACTGAGCGACACGGCTTACCGAGTTACGCCTTACAGTAGCTGGGGGCCGACGGACGACGGACGTATTAAGCCCGACCTGCTGGGTCTTGGCATGGGTGTAATTTCCAGTATGGGTACCAGCACAGATGCATACGGCACATTCTCAGGTACTTCCATGGCCAGCGCCAACGTTTCGGGTTCGTTGCTGCTTTTGCAGGAACTCTACCAGCAACGAAAGGGGGTATTTATGCTGTCCTCCACGCTAAAAGGGTTGGTGCTGCACACGGCCACCAAACCTGGTGCGAACACGGCTCCCAGCTACGAGTATGGCTGGGGATTGCTCGACGCCGAGAAAGCCGCCAAAGTCATCCTAAACGAGAATGGAGAGTCGCTTCTGGCCGAAAACGTGCTGACGCAGGGCGGAACCTATACCCGCAGTTTCGTGGCTTCAGGTGACAGGCCGCTGGTGATAACAATCTGCTGGACCGACCCCGAAGCTGTTCCCACGCCTGTTAGTAGTCGCAATCTGAACAATCCCACTCCTAAGCTGGTGAACGACTTGGATGCCATGCTGACCGAAGGCTTTAATCGCTACGAGCCGTGGGTACTTGACCCCGCCGCGCCCGCAGAAAAGGCCAAAAGAGGTGATAATTTCCGGGATAACGTGGAGCAAATATTCGTAGCTCAGCCGCTCAAAGGCCGCACTTACTCGCTGACCGTTTCGCATAAAAATATTCTCAAAAATGGCCGCCAGCCCTATGCCCTCGTCGTCAGCGGTCAAGAACAGCCAGATTGTGCTTTGGCCGCTACCCTCACCCCCGGCAACGACACGACACTCTGCGCCGGACAGGCGATTACTTTATCGGCTAATCCGGGTCTCGGCTTCACCTACGAATGGTCTCAGAACGGCACGATGGTCAAGAAAGGTGTGGAGCGAACCCTGGAAGTGAATAAGCCGGGGCGTTACGCCGTACGTGTTAGTTCAGCGGGATGCGAGGCTTCCTCCCGGCTCGTGGAAATTCGCGGTTCCGACCTCTTCGCCGACATTGCCCAAAAGGGAACCGTACTAGTTTGTGACGATAAGGGAACCGAATTGCAGGCTAATACCGGAGCGGGCTACAACTACCAGTGGCTGGTGGATGGTAAAGCGGTCGGCAGGGCTACCTCGTCCCGCTACCAAGCCATCGCAACTGGTAGTTATCAAGTGCGTATCAGCCATAGTAGTTGCGTCGCCACTTCCACGGCCACGCGGGTGGATATAAAGCCCGTGAAGTCCACACTTACCCCCAGCGTGAGCGCAGTAATTTGCAACGACTTGCCCGCGCGGCTTGCCGCTCCGCAGGAGAAAGAATATGTTTATGCCTGGTATCACAATGGTACCTTGATCCCCACCGCTACGGACTTTTCATACCAGGCTAGCAAGGCGGGTCGATACTCCGTGGAAGTGGGTAACGGGACTTGTCGCGTACGCTCGACAGATGTAATCGTACAGCAGGTTAAAGTGAATGCTGTCATCACACAACCCGCTTCAACAGTTATCGACAAGGGCGGTAGTGTCGCGTTGCAAGCCAATTACGAAATTGGCAACCGTTACGCTTGGTACCGTGAAGACAGCCTGTTGGCCGCCGAAGATGCCCCGCTGCTGAAAGTTACCGAGGGCGGGCGATATAAGGTGGTAGTTAGCAACGGCGGTTGCACCGCCGAATCGGCGGTCGTGACGCTACTGGGCGGTACATCCGAGGTTGGTTCTCCTTACTTGGTGACGGGTCTTACTCCGACTATTGCTGCCGATGATGCCTTGCTGCTTTATCCCAATCCCTCGCACGAAGTGGTAACTGTCACCATTCCCGCGCAAGGCCGTGCTTCTAATTCTCGCGCCACACTCATTGGCCTGGCAGGACGTCCAGTTCTTTCCCAATCTCTCATTCCTGAGGGCGGGTACCTCAAAACGAAGTTCGACCTGCGGCACTTGCCCGCCGGATTCTACCTGATCAAGGTCAGTGCGGGCGAGCGGATTTTTACGAAAAGCTTTTTGAAGCAGTAAGGAGCGACAAGCCCACAGGGCTGAAAAGGAAATTAAGCAAAGTCACCCAATACCAAAAGTAGGGCGTTAGCTACAGGATTGCGGGCTTGTCGAGCGGGTGCGCGAATTTTCCCGACGAACTGACGGAACAAAAAATGATCCATCCCGAGATTGTAACAAAATGATTGCCCTTATATTTCCGCATAATCAATCGAGACACGCTTTTGGAAGGCCGTTCTATCAGATTTATTGATAATCAAAGCTAGTCCTAAAAGCCGCATCGTTTGATGCGGCTTTTTTGTTGGGACCAACTTCCCTATTTTTGTTGAAACAGCATTTACAAGTACTTCACGCAACTCGCTAAATCCGTATGAGAAAAATACTACTTATCAGCCTCGCTCTGTCGGCGGGCCTGTCCTTCACCGTCAACGCCCAGAAGAAAAAGAAAGCTACCGCGTCTTCCCAAGCCACGACCGTCGCAGCCACTCCCGCCGCCGACCGCACCAAGGGCTACGAGCAGCGCCAAATACTGGACGCCAATTCCCTGCTGAATAACGTGAAATTCCGCGCCATCGGCCCCACCGACATGAGTGGTCGTGTGGTGGACCTGGACGTCAATGACGCCAATCCGACGCAGTTTTACGTGGCTTACGCCTCGGGTGGACTGTGGCGCACCGACAACAACGGCATGAGCTTCACGCCGCTGTTCGACAACGAATCCACGATGTCCATCGGCGACATCGCGGTGGACTGGAAGACCAATGGACAGACGATTTGGGTAGGTACGGGCGAGAATAATTCGAGCCGCTCGTCATACTCAGGCGATGGCGTATTTAAAAGTACCGATGGTGGCAAAACTTGGCAGCACGTCGGTTTGGAAGACACCCACCACATCGGGCAGGTAATCCTGCATCCTACCGACCCCAACACGGTGTGGGTCGCAGCACTCGGGCATTTGTACGGCCCCAACGCCGAACGGGGCGTTTACAAAACTACCGACGGCGGCAAAACCTGGGCCAAAACGCTGTACATCGACGACAACACCGGGGCCATCGACTTGGATCTTCATCCGACCAACCCGAATGTACTTTTCGCCTCGATGTGGCACAAGGAGCGTAGTGCCTGGAACTTCGTGGAAGGAGGAAAAACCTCCGGCATTTATCAATCTACCGACGGTGGCAACACCTGGCAACTCCTCAGCACAGCGGGCAGCGGCTTGCCACAGGGCGAGGACGTGGGCCGCATTGGGCTGGCGATTTATCCCAAGAATCCTGACATCTTATACGCTTTTGTGGACAACCAGGGCAAGCGCAAGCCGGAGGACAAAAAAGACGACGAAGGCCTGACCGTGAAGCAGTTGAAAAATATGAAGATGGAAGACTTCATGGAGCTGTCGGATTTAATCATCAATGAGTTTTTGGACAAAGGCAATTACCCCGAGAAAAACTCGGCTAAACAGCTTAAAGTCGACTTGAAAAGCGGTAGGCTAAAAGTGAAGGACATCTACGATTTTGTGGGCGGTGCCAACGACGACCTCATTTCGGCTCCCATCAAGGGCGCGGAAATCTACCGCTCCGATAATGGCGGCAAGTCCTGGAAAAAGACCCACGACGAACCGATCGACCTGGTCTATACCTACGGGTACTACTTCGGGCAAATCTTCGTGGCTCCAACCGACCCCGACCGCCTCGTGACCTTTGGCGTTCCCATCCTGCAATCGAGAGACGGAGGAAAAACCTGGAAGAACCTGGACAAGGAAAACGTCCATTCCGACCACCACGCGCTTTGGATCAATCCCAATAACCCCGACCATATGATTAATGGCAACGATGGCGGCGTAAACGTGACCTACGACAGCGGCAAGCACTGGTCACACCTTAATTCGGAACCATTGGGACAGTTTTACGCCATCGCGGTGGATATGGAAAAACCTTATAACGTTTATGGCGGCTTGCAGGACAACGGCGTGTGGACGGGTACTTCGCAACCCAACGAAGACGGCCCGCTGCCCGCCTGGAAGTCGATCATGGGCGGCGACGGGATGCAGGTGCAGGTGGACTGGCGCGACAACCGCACGGTTTACACGGGTTTCCAGTTCGGCAACTACTTCCGGCTCGATAAAAGCAAGCCCGGCTTTGGCAGCATGAAGCGGCTGGCTATGCCGCGCGAGATCGGCGACCCCAAGCTGCGTTTCAACTGGCAGGCCCCGATTCACCTTTCTCGCCACAACCAGGACATCGTCTATTTCGGCTCTAACAAATTTCACCGTAGCCTCGATAAGGGTGAAACTTTCGAGAATCTCTCGGACGACCTCACCAAGGGCGGTAAGGAAGGCGACGTTCCCTACGGTACGCTAACCACCATCGACGAATCGCCCAAACGCTTCGGCTTGCTCTATGCGGGAACCGACGACGGCCTGGCCTGGGTATCCAAAGATGCAGGCTACAACTGGACGAAAATCTCCGATGCCTTACCTCAAAACCTGTGGGTGAGCCGCCTGACTGCCTCGGCCCACGACGAAGGCACGGTTTACGCTTCACTGAATGGCTACCGCGACGACAACTTCCTTCCCTACCTCTTCGCCTCGACCGACCACGGTCAAACCTGGAAGGCCATTGGCACCGACCTACCCGCCGAGCCAATTAATGTCGTGAAGGAAGACCCCGTGAACGCCAATGTTCTCTATGTCGGCACCGATCACGGCGTGTACGTTTCGCTGGATAAAGGTGGCTCGTTTATGCGGATGTCGGGTGGCCTGCCCGCCGTGGCGGTACACGACCTACTGGTACATCCGCGCGATAAGGAACTAGTCGTCGGAACGCACGGGCGCTCGATTTTCGTGGCGGACGTAAGTTTAGTGCAGAAATTGGCCGACACGCTGCGCAGCAAGTCCGTTTACGCCTTTACCCTCGATCCAGTGACATACAGTACCCGCTGGGGTAAAGTCAACAAGTACCAGGAACCAAAGCCGCTGCGGTACGAGATTCCCTATTACGCAAAAACTGCTGGTAAAACTACCCTCGATATACAGACCGAGAAGGGCCTCACGCTGGCAACGCTCACCGACAGCAGCAAGCCAGGTCTCAACTACGCCGTGTGGGACTACACGGTAAATCCCGACGTAAAAACTACCTACGCGCAGTACTTGAACGATGTTAAAAAGAAAGAAGAAAAAGAAATCAAGCTGGAAGCCGCCGAGGATAAGAAGCTATATGTACAGGCAGGTAAGTATAAAGTAGTCATTTCTACTGCCAATGGCGCGAAAACCGAGCAGACACTGACGGTGATGGCTCCCGAAAAACGGGCATCGAAAAGAGGTATAAGCGTGAGTGAGAAAATTCCCTCTTCGCCGGGTGAATGGGAAGAGTACATGGAAGAGGAATTGGGGATTGAGGAAGTGAAGTAGCATTCCTAACATCCCGAAAGATCGGCCCCAATGGAATTGCCATCTGGCGTTTGAACTTCCGGGATGTTTTTGAAAAAGATTAATCGCAATATTGCGATTAATAAAAAATTCCATACCTTTGGCCCATTATAAACCCCAACCACCACAATGGGCCTTACCAAAACTCAGGAGTTCACCGTTCAGGAAAACCGCATCGCCGAACTAGCCAAAGCGTTTGCCCATCCGGCGCGGGTAGCTATTTTGAGGCTGCTGGCCGAGCGGAAGTCTTGCGTCTGCGGGGATTTGGTGGATGAGCTACCGCTGTCGCAGGCTACGGTGTCACAACATTTGAAGGAGTTAAAGCGTATCGGCATCATTCAGGGTGAAATCGATCCGCCGCGCGTGTGCTATTGCATCGATGAGGTAGTTTGGGAAGAAGCCCAGGCTACTTTTACGGCTCTATTCGGTAAGTTCAGGACGTTAGGCTGCTGTTAAAAAAATTTAGATTTATCTATCGCAATATTACAATCAATAACTTTACTTTTCACTTTAAACAAATCCCAAAACTATGGAAACGACCGAACTTGAATTAAAGGAAATCGTCCGCAAGAAATACGCCGAAATAGCCAGGCAAGATCCTGATGCCAACGCCGCCTCATGCTGCGGGAGCGGTCCGGTTTCGCAGGAAGTCTATAACATCATGACCGACGATTACACGACTTTGGAAGGCTATACAGCGGAGGCCGATTTGGGACTCGGCTGCGGACTTCCCACACAATTTGCTCAAATCAAGAAAGGCGACGTGGTCATCGATCTTGGCTCCGGCGCGGGCAACGACTGCTTTGTGGCCCGGCACGAAACTGGCCCAGAAGGCAAGGTGGTCGGTATCGACTTTACGGAAGAAATGATCGCCCGCGCCCGCCAAAACGCCGAAACACGCGGTCTGCACAACGTCGAGTTTCGGCAGGGCGACATCGAACAAATGCCCGTGAGCGACGGCGTGGCCGATGTAGTTGTGAGCAATTGCGTGCTCAACCTCGTCCCGAACAAGCGGGAGGTCTTCGCCGAAATAATCCGGGTGTTGAAACCCGGCGGTCATTTCAGCATTTCAGATATCGTCCTCAATGGCGAACTACCCGATAATCTGCGCCAAGCCGCCGAGATGTACGCGGGCTGCGTGACGGGGGCCATCATGAAGGATGAGTACCTGGCCCTTGCCGCCGAAGCGGGCTTCGAGAACCTGACGTTGCAGAAGCAAAAAGCAATTTTTATTCCCGACGATATTTTGCTGGAGTACCTTCCAGCCGATGAAATCGCCAACTTCCGCAACAGCGGGGCTGTAGTGGAAAGCATCACGCTGTTTGCCAGCAAGCCCGGCGGTAGTCAGAAGCTCGCTTTTGAAATGCTGAACGTCGCAGCAGTGCAGGCAGATGGCGCGTGCTGTGGACCAGACGGCTGCTGCTAATTGAACCTAATCCAGATGCTGCTTCCACCACTCCAAGCCTATGTTGCCTCTCTCAATCCAGGCTCAATCCCTCTGCATCGTCGTAAGGTTTTGGATGAAATAAGCCATTTTATCCAAAATAAGGTTGCATCAAAGAATCGCGTGAATCTGACGTTTATCTGCACCCACAACTCGCGCCGGAGCCATATGGGGCAAGTGTGGGCGCAGGTAGCGGCGCATTATTGGGAGGTACCTGAAGTACATTGCTATTCAGGCGGTACTGAGGTCACCGCCTGTCACCCGAACACGCTAGACGCGTTGGCCAGTGCCGGGTTGGTAGTCCAAAAAATGACCGAAGGAGATAATCCGGTTTATGAATTACGGTATTCAGAAGCGGCCCCACCTATCGTTGCATTTTCAAAATTGTACAATCAGGCTCCGAATCCCACTGATGATTTCGCGGCAATTATGATGTGCGACCACGCGGAGAAAAATTGTCCATACATCCCTGGCGCGCAATGCCGCGTCGCGGTCACCTATGCCGATCCGAAAGAGGCAGATGGTACTTCGCTTGAAAAGCAAACCTACGAGGGTCGCAGTGAGCAGATCGCCACAGAAATGAAGTATGCCTTCTCCAGCATTTGGGGCTGAAATCGAAAAATGCATCTTATCCATTCGACGAACCTACCGCCAAACCGGGAGGTTTTTTTTATCTTTGCTATCAAAAAATTTTCCTGATGCTGCATAAAACCCGAGGCATCGCGCTCAATTACATTCGCTACCGCGAGTCGTCCATCATCGCCAAGATTTATACCGAGGCGTTCGGCATTCAGAGCTATATCGTAAACGGCGTGCGGAGCAGCCGTTCCAAGTCTAACCGCATCGCGCTGTTTCAGCCGCTGACGCTGCTGGACTTGGTAGTATATCATAAAAATAAGGCCGACACCCTGCATCGCATTTCCGAAATCAAGTGTCGGATTCCGTTCCATAGCCTGCCATTCGAGGTAGTTAAGTCGAGCTTGGGCCTGTTTTTGACCGAAATTTTGATAAAATCTTTGCGGGAAGAGGAAGAAAACGTGCCGCTGTTCGAATTTCTGGAAGATGCCGTGCTGTACCTGGATAACGCCGAAGAACACTACGAGAATTTTCACATTCACTTCCTGGCCCAACTCTCATTTTTTCTAGGCTTTGGCATGGAAACAGCGAATGACCTGAGCAATGAACTCCGCGACAACCACTACCCCGTTTCGCCTGACGCCACGCAGAAGGCTGCGCTGCAAACTTGGTTGTCGGTTCCCTTCGGCGTGATGGTCCCGCTCGACAAAGGCAGGCGGATTTCGTTACTGAACATGCTGGTCTTTTTGTACAAAGTACACCTCGATTCGCTGGGCGAGATCAAATCGCTGGAAGTACTGCACGAGGTACTAAACTGAAGAATCGTGGTGCTAAAAATTTGGTATGGTTGTTGCACTTCTGGAAAGTCGATCTTGTGAACAAACCTTTTTTGCTGACAATGAAAAGACTACTCTACTTTTTTTTCACTTTTATTCTAGTATGGGCCTGTACACCCGCGAACGAAGTGACGCCTACCATTACTTCGCCCCAAGCCAACGTGACCGCCAACTACTCGGCGGATTTCCTGCACGACTGGATTAACTTGGAATGTCGGCTAGTCAAAGAAACCAATGGCTTTTTCCCGCCCCAAGCGGCGCGGGTTTTCGGCCTCACGGGCGTAACGGCCTACGAAGCGGCCTATCGGGGCATTCCGGGCGCTCGCTCACTGACCGGGCAGTTAAACGGTTTTGGCTCTTACCCCATGCCCGATGCCGATATCCTGAGTGTGCAGTATCACTGGGGCATCGTCACCAACGCGGCGGTGGCCGAAATCATGCGGCTGTCGTTCGGTGGCAACTTGTCGGCGGATAACCTGGGAGCGATAATTGAGAAGGAAGAAACCAACTATAATCAGTTCAAGAAAGATGCCCCCAGCAAAGCGGTTGCGGAAATTTCTTACAAGCTTGGCAAGGATATTGCGGCGGCGGTTTTTGAATACTCAAAGACTGACGGTGGCCATGAAGCCTACCTCAGACCTTTTTCCAAAACCTACAAAATTCCCGTTGGTGCTGATAAGTGGATTCCCACCGATGCCAAGAACCTGACTCCCCTCTGTCCTGAGTGGGACAAGTGTCGCCCGATGCTGGCCTCCAACATGGCTTACGCCGTACCGCCCAAGCCTGTGGCCTTCTCAACCGATCCGAAGTCGGAGTTTTTCAAAATTAGCATGCAAGTGTACAACACGGTAAAGAACGTGACGCCAGAGCAGGTGGAAATAGCTCGCTTCTGGGCAGACGACCCCTTCGCCACCTGCACGCCCACGGGCCATACCTTCGGCATCCTGACTCAGCTTTTGAAAGAAACCAACGCTACACTTGAAAAAGCAGCCGTGGCCTATGCAAAACTGGGTATCGCCGAAAACGATGCCTTCATTACCTGTTGGAAGATTAAGTATGACTTTGCGCTAATTCGTCCCGTTTCCTACATCCAGAAGTACATCGACCCCAACTTCAAGACCGTGATTGGTACGCCACCTTTCCCGGCCTATACCTCGGGCCACGCCACGGAAGCGGCCGTGGGCGAGCGCGTATTTACAGAGATGTTCACCAACGGCGATGGCATGTATCCCTTCACCGACCGTTCGCAGTTGCAGCACGGCTTTGGCACCCGGAAGTTTAAGAATTTCAAGCAGATGTCCGAGGAATGCGCCGACTCGCGCATGTACGGCGGCATCCACTACGACATGGACAACCAACGCGGCCTGCTCATGGGCCGGGCCGTGGGCGACAACGTGTTACGTTCTATTCAGTGGCCTAAGAATTTAAAATAGTTGACATTGGATAGTGGACAGTTGACAGTGCGCTTTCTTGCCTTCCTGATTGCATCAGGACTTATTTTCGGCTGCCAGACCAACGCTGTGCGGGATGAAGACGTGGCTTTGCTAGCGGATTTGGAGTGCCAGGCAAGACAATTAAAGGAGCAGCGCTTTCAGGTAGCCAACGAACTCCGACTGCGGGGCGATTCTTTGATGAAGGCCAATATCTTGCTGACCGATGCGCAGCGGAAGGAGGAGGATTCCCTGAAACAAACGCTGACTGTACAAACCGGGAAACTAGCCACGCGGCTGACTTTCGTGATGGATAGCTTGTTCGAGGCGCATTACAAGACCATCGAGCAGCGGGAGGCGTTCGATCTGGCTTTGGCCAAAAAGGTGGGGGAGATTTGCCCGTAAGCGGGGGATAGTTGGTAATTTCGTGTTTCTTGAAACCCAACCTCAAATCGTCCGCCTACTTATGTTCACCCTGGATAATTTCTCCGAAAAAATAACCGAAAAAATAGTCGAGCGGGGCAGCGACTATTTTCTGAATGGCGCCGTCACCTACCTCGAAGAAGACGAAGACGGCCAGTGGGAGGCCGAGGTGGATGGTAGCGAAACCTACCATTTGGACATTACGCTGAAAGGGCGCACCGTTGAAAGCTACTATTGTGACTGCCCCTACGATGACGACGACTGCAAGCACATCGTGGCGGTGCTGTACGAAATGCGGCAGCGAATCAAAGAGCGGAAATCGCAACCTGCCGCCAAAAATTCCAAGAAACTGACGCTGGCTTCGCTGCTGGACAAGATCGACTTGTCGGAACTGCGCGGTTTTGTGACGGAATACGCCGCTTCGGACAAGACCTTCCGCCAGAAACTCGAACTCCACTTCGCCGACAAGGACGACCGCATCGACGTTGGGCAAAAGTACAGCGAACTCATCGCGAAAATCGTCCGCACTCACGCCGACCGGGGTTATCTTGGTTATAGCGAGTCGCGGAAGGTAGCCAAAGAACTCGACAAAATCGTCGAGATGGGCTATCAGTACGCCTCCAACGACAACTATAAGGACGCCCTGACGGTGGCTCAGGTTCTGCTGGTGGAACTCATGGATCTATGTAAGGAATCCGACGACTCGGCGGGCGACCTGGGCGGTACCTTCTTCGGCATCTCCGAACTGATGGACACCCTCGCCACTTCGGACGCCAGCCTGGAACTCAAAGAAGAACTGCTCGAATTTCTTGCCAAGGAACTTCAAAACCAGGATTACTTCAACTACGGCGATTATGGCTACGATTTGCTGGCCGTAATCCCGCCTATTGCTCTCGCCCTGGGCGAGCCGGATATGTACCTCACCGTGCTGGATCGCCTGGAGAAAAAAGCGGACAACTTTCTTCTCCAGCAACTCAAAACCAGCCGAATCGATTTTCTGCGCAGCATTGGCCGCACCGAAGAAGTGAACCAGGCCGTGGAAGCCAGCATGGACATCCCGCAGGTAAGGCAGGGCGTGGTGGATGAAGCTTTGCGGCAAAAAGATTACCGGAAAGCCAAAGCCCTGCTCGGCGAAGGCATCCCGATCGCCGAGCGGCTGAACCACCCCGGCACGGTACACGACTGGGAAAAGCAGTTGCTGAGCATCGCCGAACTGGAAAAGGACACGCCGCAAATCCGACATTTTGCCAAAAAGTTCGCGTTTGATCGGCAGTTCAACCTGAATTATTACCAAAAATGGAGAAGCACTTTTTCCGCCACCGAATGGGAAGAAGAACGCAAAGACCTCATTAAAAAGAAAACAAAAGAAATAAAGGACACCCCCAACAGAGGTTTTTGGTCGAGTCCCCAAAAAGTTCTGTTCTCGGCTCTGTCGCCTATTTTCATTGAGGAAAAGCTCTGGCCCCGACTGTTCGAACTCGTTCAGAAAGACCCTGATTTCGATATGCTGAACAACGTGCGCCCCTACCTGGCCAAACTTTACCCCGAAGAGTTGACGGCCTTGTACCTTCCCCTTTTGCAGGAATGGGGTGGACGCGTTTATGATCGGCCCGCCTACCACAGTTTGGCGACCCAGATGATCGCCATCAAAAAAGACATCCCGCTCGCCGCCGAAGCCATCGACCTGCTGGCGATGTCTCTGAAAGAAAATAATCCGCGCCGCCCCGCGATGAAAGAGGAGTTGAACGCGGTGCTGCGGGTGCAATGATCTTTCTCAAAAAAAACCCAAGTAGCAGTAGCACAAACTTCGCTTCTTAGTAACCAACTCATTTTCATCCCTTACCTTTTGTTAATGGATTCTTCTAGTCTTGAAAAGCTTATCAAAAACCAATTGGATGACAATCGTCGTGAACTGCTTGATTTGTCTTCTCGCAATCGGCTGATCTCGATTCCAATTGGTTCCAAGAGCGCCCGAATCATTCAAGTGTTTGACGAGAAATCCGACGAAGTTTTTAAACGGCTTGTTACTGAGAAAAAGAATTTTACCTTCCTACCTGGCAAAGGACAGGTCGCCTCGTCCGTGGCGCAACAGACTGAAATTGAACTTGGTGTCGCGCAGGATAGCCAGGATGAGGAGATTTTGGTCGATCTGCCGCTGCCCGAAGATGACACTGATCCGGCGACCGGAAAGGCAAAGCGCCACACTGATTCCCGTTTGCAAACCCGGCTGAGTCCCGAAGTTCTGCAACGCCGCCTTTTCGACTTGCATAACGAAGCCCGGACTATTATCGAAGAGCAGGGAGTTAATATTCTGTACCTAGCTATCGGCTATCTAAAATGGATCGATAGCTCCAATGCCAATACCGAACGAGCCGCCCCGTTGCTACTCTTGCCGATTGATTTAGTCCGCAGTTCGGCCAGCGACCGATTCGCCATCAGATGGCGCGAGGAGGATTTGCAGGACAACCTGTCGCTGGCCGAAAAAATGGACATCGAATTCGGCGTCGCGCTGCCACTGCTCGGCGACGACGATAGCGACGGTTTTGACACGGATGCCTATTTCGCTCGGGTGGAAAAGGCCATCGAAAACCTGCCGGGCTGGTCGGTCGAGAAAGATAGTATGTGCATTGGATTTTTCTCCTTTGCAAAATTCCTGATGTACAAAGATTTGGACGCCGCTTCCTGGCCCGAATCGCAATCACCCCTGCGCCACGCCCTGATCCGACGATTTCTCCTGGCCGATACCGAACCCGGCGACGAAGAAGAATCGAACACCTGGACGACCGGGACGGAGAGATTGGATGAGCGAATCCCGGTCGAACGACTCGACCACGTGGTGGATGCCGACAGTTCGCAGACCATCGCCATCGAACTCGTGCGGGAAGGAAAAAACCTGGTCATTCAGGGTCCGCCCGGTACGAGAAAAAGCCAGACGATCGCCAACATCGTTTCCACGGCGGTGCTGGATGGCAAGAAGGTGTTGTTTCTGGCCGAAAAACTGGCGGCACTGGATGTGGTCAAACAGCGGTTGGAAAAGGAAGGGCTGGGGGTGTTGTGCCTGGAACTTCACTCGAACAAAGCCAGAAAAAGCGCGGTTGCTAACGAGTTGAAAGATACTTGGGAACTGGGCAGCCCCACTGCGGATGAACTGACCAGTATAAATGGGACGCTCTCTGGCCAGCGCACCCTGTTGAATGGTCACGCCGCACGGTTCCACGCTCTGGCGGCTACCGACCGCTCTGCTTTTGATCAAGTCAGCCTACTGGCCTATCACGGTCAACCCCAAGGGCAGGAAATCGACATTTCCTTTCCCCAGGCCGAACGATGGAGCCGCCAGGAAGCCGCCGATCAGGAAACGATCTTGAAAGACCTGGTAATGCGGGCCGAGGTGGTGGGTGATCCGTCCACGCAT
>NZ_JBGSXF010000167.1:0-2954 GCF_041751555.1 Persicitalea sp.
GAAGATAGCCGGAATCGAATCCACCGCAAACACCACATCGGTGAAGGCAATCACGATCATAACCACGAAAAGCGGCGTGACGTAGAGTTTCTTGTCGCGCTTGCGCCGCACGAAAAAATGATCTACCACGTAGCGCTCGAATACATTGAGGTATCGGGACGAAAGCCGCACGGCGGGGTGCTTCTTGACGTCGATGCCCTCTTCCTCATCTTTGGTAATCAGGATTTTGATTCCGGTATAAACCAGGAACGCTCCGAAAATATACAGCACCCAGCTAAACTCCTGGATTAGCGCCGAACCTAAGAAAATAAAGATAAAGCGTAGAAAGATCGACCCCAGAATTCCCCAAACCAATACCTTCTTGTAATAAATCTCCCGAACACCGAAGGAGTTGAAAATCAAGATAAATACGAAAATGTTATCCACAGAAAGGGAGTACTCGACTAGGTAGCCCGTGAGATACTCCAGCGCCATGTTGTTCTGAAATATGGTCAGCGCGGCGTCGAAATCGGTGGGTAGAGTCAGGTTAGGGTAATAAGTACTTCTAACTGTAGCTAAGTGCGACGGGTCGCTGATGTCGTGTACCCAATACCCGTAAAAGCGCAGGAAAACGTAAAAAGCCAGGGCCAGGGCCACCCACACGGCACTCCACGAGGCGGCCTCTTTGAAACTGACGATGTGACTGGTTGACTTGCGGCTGAATGCTCCGAGGTCGAGCATCATTACCAGAATGACAAAAACCGTGAATCCGGCAAAAAATATGACTTCGCTTGACATAAATGCGTGGCTGATGAATTATACCCAACAACAAAATACGCGATAAATTCCCACATACAACCGCCCATCTTACCACTTATCCCTTTTGCTTTGCGGCTTTGATCTGGGTTTTTAACTTTTGCCCTGTTATTTTGGTTAGCCGTTAAGATTTCCCGCTATAAATCGCCTTCATGAAATTCGTCCGACAAATTTTTGAAAGTTTCCGCTTTGCCTGGCAAGCCCTGCGCGGAAACATCACCCGCACCATTCTGTCGCTGTTGGGCGTAACGGTGGGTATCTTTGCCATTGTGGCCGTGTTCACAATCGTGGACTCGCTTGAACGCAACATCAAGGAAAGCATGAGCTTCATCGGCGACAAAGTACTCTACGTACAAAAGTGGCCGTGGAGCTTCGGTAACGTAGAGTACGCCTGGTGGCGGTATTTCCAGTGGCCCGACCCTAACTACCGCGAGTACAAGTACCTCTATGACAACCTGGAAAATGCCAGTTCGGTGGCCGTCATGGATTTCAAGGGCAACACGATCGCGAAGAGTGGTTCCAACAGCATCAACGCCCTAATTCAGGGCATCTCCTACGAATACAATCAAATCTCGGACATCACTATCGCCGAGGGGCGCTACTTTTCGCCCATCGAAACAGACGCCGGGCGGCAGGTAGCCGTTATCGGAGCCGATATCGCCGAAACGCTTTTCCCTGGTAGTAGTGCCGTCGGCAAGGAGTTCAAGCTGGCTGGCAACCGTTTCGTGGTGGCGGGCGTGCAAGAAAAAAAGGGCGAAAGCCTCATCGAATTCGGCGGCCCGCCCGATACCAAATGCTTCATCCCTTACAATGCTTTTGCCAAGCTTTTCCAGTCGGGACGGCCTGACCCCGACATTGTGGTCAAGGGCTACGAGTCGGACGAGGGGCTGTACGAGGTTGAGGCGGAAATCACGGGCCTGATGCGCACCATTCGCGGCATCAAACCCCGCGACGACAATAATTTCTCGATTAACCGCCCCGAAGCCGCCGCCGAGGCTATTTCGGGCTTGTTCGGGGTACTTACGTTGGCAGGTTGGGTCATCGGTAGTTTCTCCATCCTGGTAGGTGGCTTCGGTATCGCCAACATCATGTTCGTGTCGGTAAAAGAGCGCACCAATCTCATCGGCATCCAGAAATCGCTGGGGGCCAAGAATTATTTCATCCTCTGTCAGTTTCTATTCGAGGCTGTGATGCTTAGCTTAGTTGGTGGATTAGTGGGGATTTTCTTGGTTTACCTGCTCACTTTCATGTCCCTGGGTAGTCTGGACGTAGTTTTATTGCCCAAAAACGTTATCCTCGGCCTCGGCGTTTCAAGCGTCATTGGCATCCTGTCGGGTATTGTTCCCGCCATGCTTGCCGCCCGCATGGACCCGGTGGAAGCCATCCGGGCAAAGTAGTTGCTTGGAATAGTGCGGGTAAATACGGAATTTTGTTTTTTTGAGCGACAAAGCCAATTTAAACACCACCTCCATGCGTAAATGGGTTATCCTTGGAATATTTTTGCTGATCATATTCGGTGTGTTTTACTACCTCACCTTCGGCTATTACAGCGAAGGCAAGCGTGGGGGCTTTGTGATTAAGCTTAGCAAGCGCGGCTTTGTCTTCAAAACTTTCGAAGGTGTGCTGAACGTCGGTGGCTTGTTCGAGGGCGGAGGTACGTTGAGCGCCAATCAATGGGAGTTTTCGGTCGATGACGACAATAAGGAAGCCGTTTCCCGGCTCGAAGAAGGCATCAAAACCGGACGCCGTGTTTCGCTTACCTACGAAGAGAAATTCTTCATCCTGCCCTGGAACGGCGACAGCAAATACTTTATCACCAAAGTAGAGCTGCTGGACAATCCTGCTCAGCCACAGCAAAATCCCATGTACCAGCAGCAGCCTCAGCAACAGCAATTGCCACCTCCCCCACCAGTCGAGCAACAACGTTTGGATAGTACAGCAACGTTCTAGGGGCTAACCGGTACGCCGGAGCGGAATAAAAGGTCAATGGTTAGCGGCTATTTAGTTTCGACTTTGTGCGGCACGGAATTCTAAGATAAAAACAAGCGATTGATGATATTATTTTTCCAAGATTCATGCCTAAGCGGCTTGCCCGTACTGGGCGATTGGCACATAGGGGGTTCCTCGGCTGATGGTGGCAAAGACGCGGTTGATCAGTT
>NZ_JBGSXF010000168.1:0-7452 GCF_041751555.1 Persicitalea sp.
GGTAGCATTCGGAATACCGCCGATGCCTACCTGAAGCGTGGCTCCGTCCTCGACCAATCCCGCCACATGGCGGCCAATGGCCATATCCATTTCCGAAGGTTCCTGAGAAGCGTGGGTGTAAATGGGGGCCTCGTGGTAGCATAAGGTAGTGAAGCGGCTAACGTGTACCTGACCGTCGCCGTGGGTGCGCGGCATGTGTGGGTTGACCAGCGCGATTACCGTCCGGGCAGTATCGACAGCGGCCCGAGCCACATCCACCGATACGCCCAGTGAGCAAAACCCGTGGGCGTCAGGCGGCGAAACCTGCACCAATGCCACGTCGAGGGGCCAGATGTTGTTGCGAAACAGCATCGGCGCTTCGCTCAGGAAAATGGGCAGATAACTGGCTCGTCCCTCCGCGATGGCCGCCCGCAAATTAGCCCCGATGAACAGGGCATTGGGATGAAAGGATTCCTCATTACCCGGATCGGCCAGTGGCATCGGGCCTTCCAGGTGGAGGTGAATAGTTTGGACGTTGCGGAGTTCGGGAGCGCGCTGCGCCAGTGCTTCAATCAGTACGGTCGGTGTGGCGGCGCCAGCGTGAACGAAAACGCGGTCGTTGCTACGGATTGATTTTACTGCCTCAGTGGCTTCGACGTAGGGGTAATTCATGAATACTTATATTTTTTGGTGTAAAATCGAGAGGTCTATTTCAATGCCGCAAAACAGCAGAATTTGTATTCTAACGCCGATGAGCAAAGTCATGTTTGGCATTTTTTTATTCTTTGCCGATTAGAAGACACTGTCTAGACTCTTTTTTGGACATGAAAAGATCGCTGCTCCTCTCCTTAATGCTTCTGGTTTCTGCCAGATTTGGTTTTTGTCAAAAACAAACTAACCAAAGCCCGCTAGAAACCATTCCAGTGGCCAAAGTATGGTCGGGTCATTCGGTAGGTTTCGACCTGCTGACGACCGATAAGTACCAGTATGCGGGCTACTATGACGAAGGCCAAAACATGGTGATCGCGCAGCGGCCACTCGACTCGAAGCAATGGAAAAGAACCGTGTTGCCCACCAAAGTCGGCTGGGATAGTCACAACTACATCGAAATGGCAGTGGACCGGGACGGTTACCTGCACGTGTCGGGTAACATGCACGCGGTGCCCTTAATCTACTTCCGCTCAGAAAAGCCAGAGAACATCGACCGTTTTGAGAAACTACCCATGACCGGGAAACGCGAAGAGCGGGTGACGTATCCGATCTTCCTCAAAAATAAATCGGGCGATCTCTATTTCCAATACCGAGACGGTGGTAGTGGTAATGGCAATACACTATACAATCGTTACGATCCTGCCAGTAAAACCTGGCGTCCGCTTTTCGATACGCCTTTCTTCGACGGCGAGTCGGAGGTCAACGCCTACATGACGACCCCGACCCTTGGGCCAGACGGGTACTTTTACATCGTCTGGTCGTGGCGCCTGACGCCCGTTGCTAATACCTGCCACAACCTTTCCTGCATCCGCAGCCGCGATATGCTGCATTGGGAAACCATGGGCGGACAATCCGTCGAACTGCCGATCCGATGGCGAAACAGTGACCCCGTCGTGGTTCCCGTCGGCCCCTGGAACGGCCTGACCAATATGTCGTACAACATCGGTTGGGATCAGGAAAAGAATCCGTGCATCGTGTATCATCAGTACGACAAGCAAGGGATCAGCCAAATGTTCGTCACTCGCTGGGAGAAGAACGGCAGAGGCAACTGGCACACTGCACAAATCAGTAATTGGCCCGACTTTACTTGGGAACTCAACGCGACCGGATCGATCAAAAAATCAATCCGGGTTTCGAACGTAAGAACCTCCGGCAATGGCCAATTGGTGGTAAGTTACGAGCATGAAAAATTCGGCCAGGGCTACTGGATTCTTGACCAAAAAACGTTGCAGGTAAAGCAGGAGGTGAAAGGAAAAACGCAGACGGTTGAGAGTAGTTTACCTGCTATTACTCTGAATAAGGATATGGAAGCGCGCACCAAAACGGACAATACAGGCCGCTACACCATGCGGTGGCAAACGCTGCCCGTCAATCAGGATCGTCCGCAGCCTAATAACCCACCTGCCCCGACGGACTTAATCATTTATGAGGTCATAGAAAAGTGACGCTTAACTCTACTCCGGCGAGGACTGCGAATAACTAATCAGCACCGCACCACCGATCATTAGCAGAAT
This sequence comes from Persicitalea sp., assembly GCF_041751555.1. Taxonomy (NCBI): domain Bacteria; kingdom Pseudomonadati; phylum Bacteroidota; class Cytophagia; order Cytophagales; family Spirosomataceae; genus Persicitalea; species Persicitalea sp. Next base: position 2,205 of record NZ_JBGSXF010000168.1, read on the forward strand.
TCCCACAACTACCTGCCAGTTTAGCTTTTCTTTGAGAAAATAAACGGCGAATCCTACGGCGAAAACCAGCGACAACCTTTCCAATGAAGTAACCAGCGAGGCATCGCCCAATTTTAGAGCTTTAAAAGAGAGCAGGGAAGAGAGTGTAGTGGCAATACCTGCTCCGATTAGAAAAAGCCAGGTGCGTTTGTCCAGGTCAGCCAGACCCGCGCTCTGCTTTTGCCATAACACCACCGACCAGGAAATCAGGAGAATCAGCACAGACTGCACGGCAAAAGCCAGCGAGGAATCCATGTTTTTGATGCCAGCTTTGGAAAGAACGACGGCGGCCCCGGCGGCGAGGGCAGCCAAAAGAGCAAAGACGATCCACATAGATAGTCGAAAGTTGAGAATAGGTTTCTTGCAACGAACGCTTCAAACGCCAGAAAGTTTCACGGTTATTCACCTTGAAGCAATTACCCAGCGTCCTGCGACCAAAAATAAACAATCCTGTACGCCGAAGAACCGAGAGAGTGTTTTGCATCATCATCGCCTGCTGATAAGCTCTGACAACCTTCGAACCAACTCTTCACAAAATTGCCGAATGATGGGGTAAGCTATTCCTCGTCGGCGACCGACCAATATCCTCCTTCCTCACTTTCGGAAAGTCTGCTCATCGGCGATATTTTTCACAATCGGCCTGTATCTGCGATCGTATTTTAGCTGTTTTCGTCTTTCTCTGAAATCGGGTTGGTACGGTTATTTAACCCCTTAAACCAGATTAAATGTTTATTTTTTTTACAAACTTCAAATACTAATATGGCTGAAATTAAAATAGAAAAGAAACCGCCTGTATGGCCTTGGATACTTCTGGGATTACTTCTGCTCGGATTCTTGGTGTATTGGTTCGCCCTCAGAGGAGACGGAGTAGATGATGACATGGAGGCGATAGATAATACCGAAATGGTCGATACTAACACAGCGGGTGCTACTACCGGAGCGGTAGCCGAATACATTAGTTATATCGAAGGTGACATAGAACCCATGAACCTCGAACACGACTTTACCAATGAAGCTTTGAAAAGACTTACCGTTGCTACCGAGGCCGTCGCTGACCAAGCGGATTATGACATCAAGGCAGATATGGATCAAGTGCGTGAGTATGCTGGTATGATCGCTTCCGACCCTTTCGAAACTTCCCATGCCAACAGTATCCGCAAGGCTACCGAAACCTTAGCTGGTTCCCTTCACAAGATGCAGGAGGCCAAGTTCCCCCAGCTTTCGAACGAAGCGCAAAGCTTAGTGGATGCCGCTAACCAAATCGATCCCGACATGCTGACGCTCGATCAAAAACCTGCTGTCAAAGGCTTTTTCAATGAAGCTGCCAGCTTGCTCCGAAGAATGAATTGAAAACCAGAACTAAAAACTAAATTATGGCTAATACGAATAAAGACATAGAGTTTCTCGACGACCTGGACGACTACAAAGTAGCTTCTGGCTACAGCGATGTCCGGGGTTGGGAAGTTAAAGATTCTAATAACATGACCATCGGTGAGGTAGAAAGCCTTGTGGCAAGTAAATCCGCCGAGCGCGTCGTGTACCTGGATGTGGAAGTGGATGATGAACTCATCAAAGTGGGCAACCAATCCTACAATTCTGCCATCGGCGATGGCGTGAAGGAATATATCAACGAGGATGGGGAAAATCATCTCGTAATTCCCATTGGTATGGTACGACTCGACGAAGAAAACGAGATCGTGTATTCCGACAACATTGACCACGCCACTTTTGCTAAGGCAAACCGCTATAAAAAGGGCGTGGCCTTCGATCGCAATTACGAGGTAGATGTGTACCGACTTTACACAGGTGACGAAACCATTGTAATCCCACTGGACGACGACAACTTTTATGACCGAGAGGCATTCCAGTATTCGGCCAGTAGAAAGCCGCCGCGCTGATTCAATTATCCTCCTATGGAATGGAATAAAGTAAAAGGGCCACTCGAATGAGTGGCCCTTTTTTGTGAACGCTTTAATCTGCTGACTGTGAATTAATTGAAAATATACCGTTTAATAAATCCTTTCAGGAATTTTGGTAGTCGTTGTGTAGATTTGGAAAATGAATCGCGCGTTCAGATGCGATTTTTTGGTTCAATACTTAATCCTAAACCTACACTATCATGCACTTCCCCCGGTTATTCACCCGCGTTTCCCTGTTCTGCTTTTACAGCCTGCTGGCCGTCGCCCTGTCCTGCATCAAAGACCACGATCTGTCGCCACCTGCCAACCTGCCGGAATCCGCCTGCCTGACCATCGGTGGCACTCCGCGCGCTTATCCCTGCGAGTTTGTGATTGAGAAAGTTTCTATCCTAGCTGAGGATGGCTCTGTTCTCGCCGAAGTTCTCGGTGCCAATCCTGATCCCGACAAATTCGTCTCACCCAGTAGGGGCAGGGCGAAGCGGGATTCAAACCCCGGTGCCGCCGCGGTGGGCGAAGGTGGCGATGCCGTTTTCGACGCTCGAATGACATTAAAGCGCGTGGCTCGGCCATCTTTTCCCGTCACTGCCGGATACCAGCTGAGCGCCACGAGCAATAGCGCAAGAGCGGGCATACTCCATACACCTGGCGAGAGATTCAATATCGGCACGCCATTCGCTTTGGATATGCCCGTTGGGGAAACTCGGGACGTGACCTTTGAAATTAGTGTACCCTATGAAATTTCCAACGTAGGTGGTGGAGTGATTCGTCCAACTGCGAGAAGTACGAATACCAAGATGTTCTTTATTGAAAACGACAACACGACGTTACAGTTCAACAGGCGTAATCCACCTTATACCTTCGTCGGCAGCGTTGTGGAGGATTACATTAGAGTGTTCGTGTCGATTAATCGTTGACTATTCACGGTCAGAAAACTGTGGCTATCGAGCTCTACCGGAATTTAAAAAGAGCTATTTTAGCCTAATCCACTATTTCGTATCAATTCATAGACCGTAATCTATAGATCGTAATCTATAGTTTTGTACGAAATAGCGGATTAGACCATAAGTCATTTATCCAGTGAATTAATCCAGGCCGCGATTTTCAACGCTTCGTCTTTCGGTACTTGCGGCATGGCGGCCATGGGCGTAGTGTAGTCCGGCCAGTTTTCGGGCTTGGGGTTATAGATCAAGTCCACAATTTTCTCGTCGGAATAATTCCGTTTTGCCACGTCTTTATAAGCTGGGCCAACTACCCGCTTGTCGGCAGCGTGGCAAGCCAAGCAGGTGTTGCGCTGCAACAACGGCTTGATCTCGTCGTAGGTAGGTACTTTGGCCGAAGCGGTTGCCCCCGGCTGGTTTTTGCCATCGGGCGACACCAAATCCATGGAAGACTTCACATCGGCAGAAGCTTGCCTGGCGCCCGTGCGTCCGGTTGAAAGGTCGGACACGCTCAGCTTCTCACCCGTCGGAATATTGTTCAGCGTGTAGTAGGCCGACGGATGCACCAACGAATAGTAGCTGTTAGCGGCGCGGATGCCATTCAAGTTCAAATGATGGATATAATAGCGGCGCAGCGGGCCATCGGCCACGATGCGGACGGTTTTGCCATCGTCCGACACTTTCACACCTTTCAAGGTAACCTTTTCGGTGTTCGTCGGCGGACTACCATAAACCGCGTGGTACTTATAGATAAAGCTGCTGATCTCGTAAGAATTCAGGTTCTCGGCCGAGGCGCGATCTACGGGCATGGTAAAGTTTATTTCAAAACCGTCGGGCTTGGCTTTCACCGAATACATTTCAAAAGGCATCTTGCCATTCCAGACTAGTCGCTGCAAGCCCTGGTTGGCATCGCCCGCCGAACCCCAGCCCCGGTTGGTTTCGCCTACGAACATGGAGCCATCCTTGGCGAAGGCCATGCGAAGTACGCCCGACTGGAAGTTGCTCCGAAAATCGAAAGCCGCGCCCTGGTACTCGCCGTTCACTTTTTCCAGGAACAAGCGCATGATCTTGCTCTGACCCTGATCGCCCACGAAAAGTTGTCCGGCGAAAGGCCCGAACTTTCCGTCGGTATCGTCCTTGACAATTTCCGAAGTCGAGATACCGTGAATACCGTAAGGTAGCCACACGGCAGGAAGCTTAACCGATTCCGGGTACTTTTCCTTCAACATATAGAGGAACTTCGGATCTTTTTCGTCGGCCACGTTCTCCGGCTTGATATAGCGACCTTCCTTATTTTTGACCTGGCGGTTGTCCATGAAAGAGAAAAACTGCTTCTCCGTCAACTTTACAGGTGAGTTGGGCATCTCGGCCCAACGGAGTCCAGCGGGGTGGCCCATGAAGTCGCCCTTATCCACTTTCCAGATACCGCCCGATCCCATCCAGTCGCCCTGGTTATCGGTATAGAACAGCTCGCCGTCGATCATGCTGATGCCGGCGGGGGAGCGAACGCCCGTGGCGTACGGCTCGTACTTGCCGTCGGGCGTGATGCGAAAAATCCAGCCCCGGCCCGGCACGCGGCTTTCGCCCCGCCACCATTCTTCGTTACCGAAGGCCACATTACCACTCACGAAGAAACTACCATCTGGCGCGATCTTTGGCCCAAAGGAATACTCGTGGTAATGTCCCGATACGGGCCAGGAATAGACCGTCTCGTAAATCTCGGCCTTGCCGTCGCCGTTCTTGTCGGTCAGCTTGGTCAACTCGCCGCGCTGCGCGCAGTAGAGCGAACCGTCTTTCCAGGCAAGGCCCAAAATCTCGTGCAGACCCGAAGCAAACTTGCGGAAGTACGGCTTATTGCTCGTCGGATTGTCCATGAGCAGGACATCGCCCCGGCGCGTAGCCATCGCGATGGAACCATTGGGCAGGGTAGTAAGGCCCCCAACTTCCAGGATCAAGCCCTCGGGAATCGGCGGTGTGAGTATTTTGTAAAAATCCTCTTCGGTAGGTGTTTCCTGGGCAAGGGCAAAAGTGCAGCTTGCAAGGAACATTAAGGTAGTTTTTAAGAATCGTTTCATATTGATTTCAATGATAGAATGAGTGAATGATAGAATGATAGAATACTGGACTCGGACTCAGATATTCTATCATTCTATCATTCAAAATTAATTTTAAAACAGTATCGAATATTTCAACTCGCCCTTCTCCACTGGAATGACGAGCGACTGGCCGCTGCCCGATTTTTTGATTTCGGGGTTGGCGCTGTTGCCGGGGAGTTGGATGTAGTAGTTTTTGTTGTCCACGGCGTAGAGGCCGTCCGAGACTTTCTCAATGGATTTTCCTTCGGCTAGTCGG
>NZ_JBGSXF010000169.1:0-6869 GCF_041751555.1 Persicitalea sp.
TCGCGGTCCGCTCCCGGTTTGGTGCCGGAGGCTACGCCGCCCATTGAGTCGATGATTTGTTCGAAGGTGTCCTGCATGTGCTTGGCCTGCTTAATCTCATAGTCCGACCACTTGTAACTGAACCGCAAAACCGGAATGCCAAATTTATCTACTGTGTTGGGATCGATCTCGCAATAGTTGTCGGCTGACGCTACTGCTTCGCCGCGTCCTGACATACCAATGTAGGCACCGTAAAAGCGGCGGTAATCGTCTTTCAACGAAGCACCGTATCCACCAGCTTCCTTCATCTTTCCATCAGGACCGGGGTACTTGCCATTCGTATTTTCCATTCCCCAGCCGAAGCCGTATCCGGGCATACCCATACCACCACCGTACTCGATGTGATAGCCGCGTGGGAAGTCTAGCTTTTTATTGTCGAGCCACCAGGGGGAATAAATGTGCGCTCCGCCAACGCCGTCTTCGTTGTAGCGCTTGCGATCCATCAACTCTGGAATGAAAGCACCGCGCGAGGCCCCGGTGGAGTCATGAAGGTACTTACCCACCACATCGCTGGAATTGGCCAATCCGTTGGGATGGCGTGTCGATTTTGAGTTGAGCAGCAAACGTGCTGATTCGCAGGCACTGGCGGCCAATAATACAACTTTGGCTTTAACCACGTGTTCAGTCAACGTCTCGCGATCGACATAGGAAACGCCCGTAGCCGTACCCGTATTCTGATCGGTAAGTACCTCACGCACCATTGCATTGGTAGTCAGTGTTACATTGCCAGTCTTGACGGCAGGAATAACCAGCACCGAAGACGCCGAAAAGTCGGCATATGCCTGGCAACCCCGATTGCATTGGTGACAGTAGAAACAGGAACCACGCTCATTGTTGATGGGCTTGGTGAGGATGGAAAGTCGATTGGGGTAAATGGGGACATTGGATTTCTTGGCGGATTCCATAAGCATCAGCTCGTGCAAACGCGGTTTGGGCGCGGGCAGGAATATGCTGTCGGGATCGTTGGGCAGACCATTTGCCTCACCAAACACTCCGATGAGTTTATCGACCTGATCGTAGTAAGGTGCCACAGTCTTGTAATCTATGGGCCAATCTTCGCCGAGGCCGTCGATACTCTTGCGGCGGAAATCGTCCGGCCCAAAGCGCAGCGAAATACGTCCCCAGTGGTTGGTGCGGCCACCCATCATGCGCGAACGAAACCAGTCAAACTCGGTGCCTTTCTTGCGGGTATAGGGTTCGCCCGCAATTTCCCAACCACCCCAGGCGGCGTCAAAATCGCCGAAATTTCGGAAAGGTGTGCTGGCTCCTCTGCGCGGCGATTCGTAAGGCCATTTGAGTTGAGTAATATATTTGGGATCGGCAGGGTCATAGTAGCCACCTGCTTCGAGCAGCGCGACCTTAGCCCCGGCCTTGGCAAGTTGATAAGCCGCCATACCGCCGCCTGCACCCGAGCCCACGATGACGACGTCGAATTCAGTAGGTGGCTCTTTTATTTGAAAACTCATAGATTGACTGATTTATATAGGATTTAATTTTGACCAATAAATATAAGCAAATAGAGCCTTTTTACTACTGAATGACCTCTTATATTTGCAAAAAATTTAGAAAGGGTGGCATTAGTAAGTACGAACGTCAGAGAAGCAGGGGAATTGCTGAAAGTTGGTCAGCTAGTGGCTATACCTACCGAAACGGTGTACGGACTGGCGGCTAACGCACTCGATAGTAAAGCCGTGGCGGCGATTTTTGCGGCTAAGGATCGTCCAACCTTTGATCCGCTTATTGTACATGTAAAGTCGTTGGACTCAATGTCGGATTACGTCACTAATATTCCCGAGAAAGCCCGGCAGTTGGCTGAAGCCTTTTGGCCTGGTCCACTCACTCTTTTGCTGCCGAAAAAATCAATCATTCCTGACTTGGTGACCTCTGGTTTGCCAACGGTGGGTTTGCGCGTTCCCCACCACCCATTAACTCTGGAATTGCTTCAAATGTTGGAATTCCCCTTAGCCGCGCCAAGTGCGAATCCCTTCGGGTATATTAGCCCTACTACCGCTCAGCACGTGCAGGAACAGTTAGGCGATAAAATTCCCTTCATACTGGATGGCGGGGAATGCCTGGTTGGTATCGAATCCACCATCGTCTCTTTTGAGCAGGAAACGCCACGAATTCTTCGCTTGGGTGGCTTACGTTCGGAAGATATAGAATCAATGATCGGTAGCGTAGAATTTAATCTGTATTCAAGTTCCAGTCCGCTGGCTCCTGGAATGTTAAAGAGTCACTATGCGCCGCGAAAGCCACTGTATCTGCACTCAAAGAAGGAAATGGCCGATCGAGAGTTAGACGCTGAAATTGGGTATCTGTTTTTTACGAAACCCAGGCATGTGGCATTGCACGAAAACTGCCTCGTTTTGGCGGAGCAAAGTATTGAGACATTGTCCAACAATGGGCTGACCAATTCCCTATTTCTTCAGGCCGCGCAGAATCTATTCGGGTATTTGCGAAAGTTAGATGCCAGTCCGGTCAAGGAGATATGGGTAGAAATTCTTCCCGAGATAGATTTGGGAAGAGCTATCAACGATCGGCTACGCCGGGCAGCAGTTTCCAGAGAATTATGATATACGACGGGGCAGCCCGTGCTGATATGAGATTAAAGGAGACATCTGGTCGACTTACCTTCTGGATCTTCCTGGCATTTTGGTTTTTGCAATCCCTTTTCACGGCTACACATACTGAATTATATTTCGACGAGGCATACTACTGGATGTACTCACAGTTTCCGGCATGGGGGTACTTTGATCACCCGCCGGGCGTAGCGGTGATGATTGGGCTGGGTAGTTTTTTGGGTAAAACCGAGTTAGCAGTCAGGCTGGTTAATGCTTTCCTGATGACCGGAAGTTTGGCGATCATCTACTATGTAATTAAGCCACAAAATATTCTCGTTTTCTGCCTGACGCTTTTTTCCTTTCTCACTTTTCACTTGTCGGGCTTCGTGGCTTTGCCCGATACACCCTTCTTCTTCTTCGCCTTACTCTTCATTCTGGCTTATCGAGAGTTTCTTAGGAATCTGGAATGGTACAGATGGGTTTTGCTCGGCCTGACGGCGGCATTGATGCTGTTGAGCAAGTACCACGGCGCACTGGTCATTCTTTTTGTGGTTCTGAGCAATCCGAGATTGTTGATCAACTACCGGTTTTACTTGGCCGGGCTGCTGGGCTTGACATTGTTCTCTCCCCATATTTATTGGCAGGTAAGACACGATTTTCCGTCGCTACAATACCATTTGGTGGATCGTGGGTCTTCTTATAAAATTGGGCAAACGATCGAGTACCTGTTTGGGAATATTCCCTACCATGGCGGATTGGTTTCGGTGGCTTTGCTGATCGCCTCTTTCCGCTATCACGCCGCTGACCTTTGGGAGAGATCATTACAATGGAACTTGTACGGTACTTTGATTTTCTTCTTTCTGGTCACGTTCAAGGGACAGTATATCGAACCAAACTGGACGATTTTCTGTATTTTTCCGCTGCTATATTTGGGGTACAGGAGCGTAGAATCGGTTCGCTGGTTTCCTACTTATCGCAAGCTGGCCTGGGTTTTTGCCGGGATTTTACTTCTACTTAAAGTACATTTAATTTATCCGCTGGTCGATATTCAGAAAGACCGCGTATGGGACTTTCACGGTAGCCGTGGCTTTGCCCAAAAGGTGCAGGAAATCGCGGGTGAGGATTTGATTGTCTCGAATAACTACAAAACTACCTCATTGTTAAACTTTTATACTGATCTCGATTATTTCATTCCCGCTCTGAACATCGACGACCGCGCCAATCAATACACTATTTGGGAATTGGACACGATCGCTTGCAATCGGAACGTGGCTTACGTCAATCAGCGTTTTGACGGCATTCAAGTAAGGGGCCGCAGCCACAGTATTGAAAACGTAACACGAATCGACGGACTAACTTCCATAAATTTGATTCGCCTTAAAGGGGAAGGTTTCAAAACAGATGACAAAGCACTCACTGTCAATTTATTTGCCCAATTACCATCAAACCCGCTTTGTGTTTTAAAGGATAGCCTTTCCCTTGAATTTACGCTATTGAGTTCCAGAAATGAACCAGTAGTTGATACGCTGCCATTTATATTTGAGCAAAGTGCGGAAACCAGGAAACGATACGAGTATCGCATTTTGTTGAAAGACAAACGACGAATTGACAAAGTGCTGGTTCGGACACTTTCCGCCAAACTGCGTGGCGGAAATAACAAATACCTTACGCTGGATGGTGGAAAATAAATTAGCTATGAATACAGAAATCGACATCGCCTCACCGCTTACTTTTCTGTTCACGACATTCTTTATTTTTTTAGGGGTATTTGGCCGTTACGTCGGTACTGCGCTGCTTTTCAGTGTCTTGGTTAAAAGTACTTTTAAAGAAAAGCTATCGCATCGCGTGGTTCAAGACCGCCCGCGCCGCTTGCGGCAGGATTGGATCGAGATTGGTTGGTCGTTCGTGACCTCGGTACTATTCGCATTGGCCGGAGGGCTTATGCTCGTAGCCTGGCAAAAGGGCTACACCAGGATTTATCTGGATTGGGAAACATACCCCCAGGCTTGGTTTCCAGTGAGTATTTTACTCGTGCTGTTTTTGCACGAAACTTACTATTACTGGCTGCACCGATGGATGCACCGTCCGAAGGTTTACAGGCTCGTGCACAAAGTACACCATGACAGTATTACTACTTCGGCCTGGACTTCCTTCTCGTTTCATCCCATTGAAAGTACCTTTCAGGCCATATTCATTCCCGTAATAGCTTTCCTAATTCCACTGCACGCCTACGCCATCGTCATCGTGTTGACGATTATGACGATGACCAGCGCGATTAATCATCTGAATACCGAACTTTACCCACGCGATTTTCACCGCCATTGGTTTGGCCGCTGGTGGATCGGAGCCACGCATCATAGCTTACACCACTCGCAGTTTCGCTACAACTACGGTTTGTACTTTACCTTTTGGGATAAATGGATGCGGACCGAAAGTCCGGATTTTGCGCGTCTGTTCAACAAGAAAACGCGGAAGCATAGCAAGAAATCACGCGAAGAAGTTACCGTGAAAATTCATTAGAAACAGTTCGTCGGTCGCACGGGTCATGGCCGTATAGAGCCAGCGAATGAATTCACTATTGACTTGTTCCTGTGGTACGTAGCCCTGATCCACAAACACTGCGCTCCACTGTCCACCCTGTGATTTGTGGCAAGTTAGGGCGTAGGCGAACTTGATTTGCAGGGCATTGAGGTAAGGGTCTTTGCGCATCGCTTCGGCGCGTTCCTTTTTTGACTGGATGAAGAAATAATCTTGCATAACACTCTCGTAGAGCATCTTATTTTCTTCCTGCGAGAGGGCAGGGGAGGAAGAGTGCAAGGTGTCCAGCATAATCTTTGTCTCAAACTCAGGCTGTTCGTCGTAGTCGGACAAGCGCAGCACTGCGTCGGCGAAGCGTAGTCCGTGGACTTCCTCAGTACTTTTGAGTTTGAGTAGTTCAACAAAATCTCCGTTAGCAATAAAACCCACGGGCGAATCTTCGTCCAGCACGGTGTAGTTGTTACGAACTACCATCAGCCGGTCGCCCGCGTCCAGTTCGTCTTCGCTGAAATTAATTGTCCGCCGGATATACTGGTTGTAGTTCACCGCCGTCTTGTTGGAGCGCGTAATGATGATTGTATTCTCCACGCCGTGCTTGTCATAGGCGTAGCGCAGCCCTTCTTCCAACTTTTCGCCTGTCATCCGGTAAATATCGGAGAAGGTTTTAGTTCGAATCTGAATGGCCGGAGGCTCTACTGCCAACTGATTACGCAACTCGGTCGCGTTCCAGAGTATGCCCGATTCCTCGCCCTGGCGCATCACTTCGGTGAGTTCCTCTTCCGATACCGAGAGGTAGTATGTTTTTTCTAAGTAGCCTTTGTCCAAAGCAGGGCTGATCTCCTTGCGTACGGGCGGCAATTGGGCGATATCGCCCACGAGCATGAGTTTGTTTGAAGGATTGGAATAAATATAATCCACCAAATCGGCCAATAGGCTGCGGCTACCAAAGTCGGCGTCGTCACTGATCATGGACGCCTCGTCCACAATGAACAGCGTGTCTTCGTGATAATTGTCCTGACGCTCGAAGACGAAAGCTCCCGAGTACGCGTCTGAAGTCTGCCGATAAATCTTTTTATGTATAGTTAAAGCTTTGCGTTTGGAATAACTTGACATCACCTTGGCTGCCCGTCCAGTAGGCGCCAAAAGGACAGCTTTCAGCCCAAACTTCCGAGCCGACTTGATAAGTGAACTGATGATGGTCGTCTTGCCCGTACCCGCATAGCCTTTTAGAACAAAAGCATCGCGATATCGCTCCAACCCCTCTTCCTCGACAAGGAAATCGTTCATTTTTTCGAAAAAACGAGCCTGACTTTCGGTAGGTTTAAATGGGAACCGCTTGATGAGCAATTCGGAAGGAAGCAGGTCGTCGGTAGTCGGCATAGCTATTTCGGAGAGCGGGGAAGTAAATGTGCGCCTAAATTAACGGTATATTTCCGGAAATCTGGACTTACTGAAATCTTGACCTAATATTGCATTCTATTCAACTACCCAACTTTTACACTGAACAAAATATGCAAGTACATCAAATCCTGGCAGGAAAGGAGATCGACAAAATATGGTCTGTTGGACCGGAGCAGACCGTTTACGACGCCCTGGAAATTATGGAAGCCAAGAACATCGGCGCCGTGCTGGGAATGCAAAACGGAAAGATGGTTGGCATCTTCTCCGAACGCGACTATGCTCGCAAGGGTATTTTGCGCGGTCGCGCCTCTCGGGATACCCTCATCAAAG
>NZ_JBGSXF010000170.1:0-10906 GCF_041751555.1 Persicitalea sp.
GTGGGTGTATTCAAAGCCGCCGATAGTTTTCAGGAACAATTTCAGCGTCTCCGGGTCGCGGTAGGGCAGGAAGGCGTTCTTGAAAATCTCCCGGAACAGGGCTGGAATGTTCGGGTTTTTGTCCATGCCCGCGATGGCCTCGGCGTACAGGTTCAGCAGTTCGCTGGCCGTCGTCCTGGCGTCGAAGAGGTGGTCCCAGCGATATTTTTCGAATTCCACCGTTTTTGTTTTGGTGGCGTCTTCGGGGTCGGGAATGGTGTAGTTGGTGAAGAATTTGGCCGTGCCGCCCAGTTCGACGGCCTCGCGGTCCATGTCGTCCATGAATTTGTAAATCAGGCCGATCGTGATCTGTTCGATCTGGGCCTTGGGGTCGGGTAGTTTGCCGACCAAAATGTCGCGGCAATCGTCTATTCGTTTTTTGGTGTCGGTATCGAGCATATTGTCAATCGAAGAATCGGTCGTCCTTCCAATTTTTGGGGTTGTTGAGGATGTATTCGGTGATGCGGACAAAGGAGGTTTCGTCGCGAATGACGTGGTCGTGGAACCGGGCCTGCCAATCGAATTCCAGGCCCATGCGGTTGGCGTGTTTGGTTACGGCCGATTTGTACCCGCCCAGGATGGATGAGATGGTGTTTTTGCCCTGGTTTTGGAATCGGCGTTGGCCGGGGGTTTTGTCGTTGGGGTTGGGGGGTGGTTGTGGGGATTGCGGTTGGAATGATTGCGGTGGTGGCGTTTGTGGTGGGGGTGACGTTTGTGGTAGAGACAAGGCATGCCTTGTCTCTACGGTATCTACGGCATCTACGGCATCTACGGTATTGGTATCGTTACCAATATAGGTATCGTTTCCATCCGCGTCATTTCCATCCAAAATCAAAATACCATGAATATGATTGGGCATCACCACGAACGCGCCCAATCCGATATTTTTGGCGTGGTTTTTTATTTCGTGCCACAACACATCGGCCATTACCCCCGCCGGGGCCAAAACCATTTTGTCGTTGGCGATTTCGCCGAAATAGTGGGCGCGGTCCTTGGTGCAAATCGTGACGAAATAGGCAGCATCCCAGCCATAATCCCATAATTGCCAGCGGGACGAGGCGACGCGGTATTTGTTTTGGTATTTATCCTCCATCAGGCCGCGAATTTATCCAACTTGATATAATCCCGAATATACACCGGAATAACGTCCCGGTAGGTCGGGGCCACCGCCCGAAACTGCGCGATGCTCAACGTGGGGTGCGTGTGCAGGGCCTGGAAATCCTTGGTGGTGATGATCTTGCGGACGTCCTGGTCCACGATGTAGGCTTTGAAAAAATACTTCAACGCCCGGAGGTTCACGTCTTCCTGCGGGGGATAAATCGAAATGAACTTATCGAATTCCTCTTCCAGCAGATCGTCCTTGGACTTGAACTTCGGGATAATGCCAAAAATCTTTTCCACCACCTCGCGTACGGATACCTTGCGGTCGATCATGGCCGCTTTTCGCAATTTTTCCAGGCTGAAATACTGGTCGGGCTTATCGAAAATCTCGCTTTGGATGTGGCTCACGACCTCTTCCCAGTTGCCTAACTCCACGTGTTTGCGGACGAGGTCGTCCATCACGACGCGATCCTCGAATTTCTGAAACAGCATCCGGTCGATCTTCATGCCTTCGTAGCCGATTCGCTGCTCGTGCAGGGTCGCCAGCGGGTCGGGACGGAAACTCGTGTACTTATCGATGTTCACGGGACCCTCCGGGCCGGGACCATTGCCCTTGGGCGGCTTGGGCAAGAGCAGTTTTTCGTCGTAATCAAAGCGTTCCTCAAAGTACTCGCAATTGGCAAAAAAGTCGAAAAGCTTGAACGCCTCTTTCTCGTGTCGAACGGTTTCTTCCTCGCCCAATTGGTTTTTGAACTTATACTCGAAGGTATGCCGCCGGGTGCCGCGCCCTTTGATCTGCACAAAATCCGCCGGACTGAAAATCGGGCGCATCATACCGATGTTCAGCAGGTCGGTGCAGTCGTAGCCCGTCGTCATCATGCCCACTGTCACACACACGCCGCTCTTGGCCGAGGCGTAGCCGTCGAGCCAGGGTGTTTTGCCGTTCAGGTTGTTATTGGAAAAATTGATCGTCATCTGTTGGGCATCGCTCACCTGCGAAGTGACCTGCACCGCAAAATCGGAAGCGTACTTTCCCGGAAAAAGTTGGTCGGCCAGTTCGTTCAGAATCTCGGCCAGCCGACGGGCGTGGTTCTGACTCACGGCGAACAGGATCGTCTTCCCGATTTCTCCGGTAATCGGGTCACGCAGGGCATTTTGCAAGAACGTCTGGCAGAAAATATGGTTGGTTTTATCGGAGAAAAACTTCTTCTCAAAATCCCGCGACACGAAGGTTTCCGTTTCCTCGCCATCCTCGTGGGTGAGCGTGACGGCGTAGCCCTCGTCCGACAGCAGTTGCGTCGTGATTTCGGTGCGGGCGTCCAGCACCCAGGGGTTGATAAGGTAGCCATCCTTAACGCCATCGAGCAGTGAATACCGGAAGGTGGGGTCGCCGCCCTCGCAGCCGAAGGTCGAATAGGTATCGCGCAGCATCCGCCGCTCGATCTCGCGCGGATCGTCGGCCCGCACCCGGTCGGCATCGACGCCTTTGAGGTAGTCTTTGGGCGTGGCGGTCAGGCCGAGCTTGTAGCCATGAAAATACTCGAACACCGCCCGCGCGTTGCCGGAAATGGAGCGGTGGGCTTCATCGGAAATCAGCAGGTCGAAGTCGGTTGGATTGAAATGGTAACGATAGCGGTCGTTGACCATCAGCGACTGAATCGTGGTTACGACGATATCGGCCTGACGCCAGTCGGCTTTGTGTTCCTTGTAGATGAAGGTACTGTAGTCGGGCTTGAGATAATTGGTGAATGCCTTCCAGGCCTGATCTTCCAGTTCCAGCCGATCCACCAAAAACAGCACCCGCCGGGCGTTTCCTGACCGTAGGAAAAGGCGAATCACCGCCGCCGAGATCAGCGTTTTACCCGTTCCGGTCGCCATCTCGAACAAAAAGCGGTCTTTGCCCGCGCTTACGGCTTTCTGTAAAGCATGTAGAGCCTCCAACTGATACTTTCGGAGAAATTTCAGCCCGTTGGCCCAGATAAAATCCGGGCTATCTCCGACGCTGCCCGCCCAACCGGGCCGCCGGGCGTAGTCGGGCATCTGCACCGCCGCGATGTAGTCGGCAGCCACGGTCTCCCCGGCCAGGGTTTGCCGATCGGGGTGCCAGTCTTTGATGGCCCCGATTTCGTCGGGTGAGGGGAATTTGTAGATCGGCTTGGGGTTGCCTTTCGTCGTGTCCCAAAGGTAGTGTACGATCCCGTTGGAAAGAATTACAAATCGCGCTTCGACGATTTTGGCGTATTTTCGCGCTTGCTCCTTGGCTGCCAACGGGTGCAGACTCTCCCGCTTGGCTTCCAGGACACAGACGGGCTTACCGAGGTCATCGGTAAGCAGAAAATCCAGCGAACCGCTTTTGGTGCGCTCGTAATCCTCGCCCCAGGCGTCGATCTCGCGCTGCGTGATCTTGACCCGATTTTCCAGCAAGATGTTGGCTGGCCCCGCTTTATCGCCGAAGAATCGCCAACCCGCTTCTTCAAGAAGCTGATTTATTCGGATTCTTGCATGGGCTTCGTTGTTCATGACAGGTGGTGGGTGGCGAGGGGTCGGATCTTTCCAGTGCGTTTTCCACGCAAATTGAAAGTTAAACTTTCAATTTGCAAGACGACCACTCACTTGGTAAAAGAAAAATTACTCAATTAATTTTGCCAAACGCTTATCCCGACTGATAGTGTAAGTAAGTTATTCATGATTTTGGTCAAATGGTGGGCTTATTCTGGATATGGGTAAATAAAGGACAAATTATCGTTTTGCAAGGAGTATGCTTTTCTTGAATAAATCAGCATTCGTTTAGTCATCGGTATGACTCCTGACACCAATCCCAGTATAAATAAAAAAAAGGAAGGCTTCGTCGGCCAGCGCAGCTGTGTGCTGCCGGGCGAACTGACAAAGCAAATTGCGGCGCACCCGCTGTGCGAGAACCTGTACATTACGGACATTGGCTACTACCCCAATGCGGCCCTGCACACACGGGAACGGCGCAAAGGAAGCGCGCAGCACATTTTAATCTACTGCGTCAAGGGTGAAGGATGGTATGCGCTGAACGACCAGAAATACACAGTGAAGCCAAATCAGGTCTTTATTCTGCCCGCGCACGTAGCGCATCGGTACGGGACGGATGACACCAACCCCTGGACTATTTATTGGTTGCACTTTACGGGCTCCCGTTCGCAGTACTTCCTGGATTTCTTACAACAGGAAGTTGGCTTCTCGCCCATTACCGTGTCGCCTCAACCCGAACGTTTCGAGCTTTTCGAGGACATCCTTTCCCACGTCGAGATGTCGTATAACATGGACAATATCGTGTACGCCAACAGCAGCCTGGGCCGCTTTCTGGCTACTTTCAATACTGCAGTTTACAATCCCAATCCGGTTAACCCCGCTGAACAGGACGCAGTGAGCCGTACGATCACTTACATGAAGGAGAACCTTTGTAATTCGTTTGCATTGGAAGATTTAGCCGGCATAGCGGGTATGTCGGCTTCGCACTATTCGGCAGTTTTTCGAGAGAAAGTACAAAGCTCGCCGATCAATTTTTTTACTTTCCTGAAAATTCAGGAGGCATGTCGGCTTCTGGAAAACACCCAGCTACGGATAAAAGACGTCGCCTACCAAATTGGCTTCAGCGACCCTTACCATTTTAGTCGGGTCTTCACCAAAGTCATGGGCAATTCGCCGCGCGATTTCCGGAAGTTGCGGAAAGTTTAGCCGCCACTTTGTCCCAAAAATACCACTCGACTATTCCGCTCAGAACTGAACTGTCGCTTTGTATTCCGGCGTAAACTCGACTTTGTCGATGGAGAGGTGACGGCCATTTTTACCAAAATCAGGCAGGAGGGCGGCTGGAATATCCACCAGAAAAGGCGCGCTCTTGTGCAACGGCCGAAAGTAGAAATTCATCTGACGCGCCGAGTCAGATGCCACGAAACGCTTGAGTCCTACCAGCCAAAGAAGTCCTTTGTAGAATTCGTCGGTAACCAGCTTGCCATCAATGAAGCCTATCCCGGTGTCGCCCGTGTAGTCGATTTGGGCGAAAATATCGTTCACGCCGTCGGGCAGTTTTTCGGGCAGATCCAATATCAGGCGAGACTCGCCCAATTTTTTGGTTTGGATAGCCATCGTTTGCCTTGGCAGACGAATCTGGTACACTGAAAGCGGGCCGTCAACTTTTTGAACTTCAAGACTACCACCTTCCAATTTTGGTAAGGCAGATGATTTTGGATAAACAGAAAGCGAAAAATCAGACTGGCCCATGCTGAGCAGGGTATGTTGCTGTCCCTCACTCTGGGGCAATACCAGCGCGGACGAAAAAACGAGGTGCTGCGCTCCACCGATGGTCGTTTCCCAGGAATTAAGGGCGGTTTGGTGATCTAATACCAGCACGGCCACCTCCGTGCCGTCGGCCTGGCGAATCGTAAATTCACTCACGCCTGCCTGCGGGCAGCGCACCAGCCAGCGGTTCTTGTTTTGCTCGACTTTGGCTGAGCCAATTGCCTGCAGCGAAGCGCCTTTGCTTTTGGCAATTGAAAATTCGGGGGCGATACCCTCCGGGGCAAAAAACACGTAATGCGTTTTCTTGCCCATCTTGAAACGGGTCAACAACTGGGCGGTGGCGTAGATAAGTTTCACCCCCGCCATATCGAGGTTGTAGGGAAAAATCGCGTTTCCTTCGTTTTTGAGCGCGAAAGTTGAATTTTCGGGAACACTCACCTCGCCTTCTGCCGTTTTTAGCCGGAAACGCAAGCCGCTCTTATCCGTCATGGTCGTGTCGTCCTGGAAATTATTCAAGAACAGAAAGCCGCTCCGGCCATCGGTGCGCACGGCATAGCGCAAGTCGCGGACGTTGGTCGGTTGCAACGATTCGGCGTTCGACGGTAGCCGGGTGGTCATGGGCGCGAGTTCGGCGCTAAAACTGTTTAGAAAAAAGTGCAGCAACTTCAACCGATGATAGGCCAGGCGCACCTGACCATATTCGCCGATGGGTGCCTGAAAGTCGTAGGAAATCTTGGGATAGCCGTAGGCTTCGTCATTGAAAAAAAATTCGCCTTTCGGCGTGGAGCCGCCGTGGTACATGTAGTAGCCAATGCCGTTGGCGCCGCTCCCCACGCAGCGGTTGATCAGCGCGTCCATACTGTTGTCGGGTACCACGGGCCGCCGGGTGTAGGTACTCATAATCCCCGAACCCAGCTCGGCGCAAAAGTAGGGATAATCCTGCGGCACGTAGCGCACCGGGGCGTAATCGGGCTTTTTATGCAGATCGGTGTAGAGGTAAAACGGCGAAATATCTTTCTTGGTCGTCCAGGTCGGGTAGGCATAGCCCGCTGTCACGGGCAGCGTTTCGTTGGCGATCACGGCGGCATTTCCCCAACCCGTGACCGTGTAGATTGGCACGATCAGCCCCGCCTTTTGTGCTAATGATTTGAGAATGCGCATATGATCGTTTCCCAATTCAGCGTAGGGATTCGCCACCGTCGCCACCCCGACGCCCTCTTGCGTTACGGCCCGGTCGCGGTCGGCGGCGGTGTAGTCCAGCGGCTGGCCGGGATAGGTCAGGCCCCAGGGCGCGGCCGAACTTTGGTATTCGTTTTCGAGCTGAATGGCAATGATCGGCCCGCCGTCCTTGAAAAATAACCCCCGTAATTGCTGACCAATCTGAGCGTACAACCGCTCGACGTACCTCAGGTATTCAGGATCATTGGAGCGCACCGTCAGCGGCTTGCCCAGCAGCCAATCGGGCAGCGCCCCGTTGCGAACTTCCCCGTGACCGAATGGCCCAATGCGTACGATGGCGGGCATATCGTACTGTTTGCAAAGCTCGATGAAATGTCTCAGATCGCGGGTGTCCTGCCAGGTAAACTCCCCTTTGTGTTCCTCGTGCATGCTCCAAAACACGTAAGTGGCGATCATGTTGATGCCTCCGGCCTTCATTTTCTGAATAGCCTCCGCCCAGTAAGCACGGGGATAGCGCGAGAAGTGGAATTCGCCCGTAATCGGGATGGAGGGCTTGCCGTTTTGACTGATATAGAAATTGTTGACGGCGATGCTTTGACCCCTATCATTGGTGCCGCCCAGCTTTAGGTGATCCGACCGCACGGGTGGGGATGGCGTGGAGGCATCGAGCGTATAGGGAATGTCTGAGGACGATTGGGCCAAAAGGCTTGTGACTGTGATGAAACAGGACAACAAGACGACAGGAACGGCCAACGAAAAACGTAAGGTGGGGATGGGCATGATCTGGAAAAGGTGTATTACTCGAACGAGACTAAGGCCGAAGTGATGTCGATCCAGGAATTGGCGGTGGCTTCTTCTTTTTTTAGATCGCTCTGCCGAATCGAAAGCTGAACCCACTCCACGTTTTCCAGCCGGACGCGATTGTCAGCCGCGCGCCCACTGGCGGGAGTAAACCAGTAAGCCCAGCGCCCCGGATAGCCCAAAGGCAGCATGGCTCCTTTGCTCAATTGCAGGTTGGCCAGCGGAATGTTTACAGTATTCCAGTCGGGAGAAAGGGTAATTTTTTGGCTCCAACTGGTGCCATCGTTCTCGACGAGCGTGATGTAGGCCTGCT
Source organism: Persicitalea sp. (assembly GCF_041751555.1). Taxonomy (NCBI): domain Bacteria; kingdom Pseudomonadati; phylum Bacteroidota; class Cytophagia; order Cytophagales; family Spirosomataceae; genus Persicitalea; species Persicitalea sp. The sequence continues at coordinate 7,703 of NZ_JBGSXF010000170.1, forward strand.
GCTGCTGATTCTGGCCTTTCACCGTTAATTGCAATGACTTGGCTCCTGCCAGGTCCGTTTGGCGTGCGAGTACCTTATTCTTGACGGGTACCGATACCGTGTAATCTTCCAGCGATTGGTCGTAGCTCAGCGGCAGTTCAAGATGAATCGCCGCTTCGCCCGTATTGGAGGCCGGGATGAGTTTGTAAATTCCCGACCGGATACCGTCTCCGATGCGCGTGAAGGCCAGTTCGCCTACATCCTCGGCGGGGGTCAATAGGCGCAGCGGGGTTTGCGGCTTCACCACATGGGAAGTCCAGGTTTCCGCTCCGTAAAAATCCCAGTCAGCCGGACTTTTAGCGATCCCAGACGGGTAGTTGATTGGGGTGGTTCCGTCGTCCACCACGATGCAATAATCGAGCACGCCTTCGGTGGCGCGATTGGCGGGGAGTTCTACGGTGTAGGTGTACGCCTCTTCCCTCTTCATGGGCAGCGGCATGTACCGTCCGTTGCCGCCGTACCGCATGAACAGCGTTACTTTCTGCGGTTCGTCGGCACTGTACACCTGCGCCGAAAACGAGATGGATTTTTCCGCCTGGTACTCTGGTTCGTAATCCACTACCACCTGCGTCGGTAAGGTTTGATCGGCGAGCATGGCGTACTCGGTCATGCCCAGGTTACCGATTTTGGCGGGCAACGAAGCCCTGGTGACGGCCTTATCGCTTGTCAGTAAATAAACGCCGGGGCGGATAGTAAAGCCGCCATCTTGCGCTTGGGTTTTGTAGGTATTGCGCTCATTCAGAGGCTGAACGGCAAATGACCCGGCCAAATCGGGTAGCTGCACCTGCATCGGCCAATTCCGGCTGATGCTGCGGGTGACCACTTTGTCAGGACTGGGCATTTTGAACGGGTCGTCGATTTGTACCGCATCAGGATAGACTTCCAGTCGCCAGGTACCGTCTTTTATTTTATCCAAAAAATACAACCCCTTGCCCTCGTACTGCACCACCGGCGACGAGCCGTAGCCGACTAGCTTGGTTAACGTTTTGGGGTTTTTTGGGTTGGTTTTCGTGGTGTTGCTATACATGAATTTGTCCGCCGTTACCATTTCGCTAAGGTTGTCTTCGTAGCTGATGCGGAACGGGCCGAACGAAGTGTTGTCCGGGTACTTGCCGAAATCCTTATACATTGGTATTTCGCGCATTATCTCGGCGGCGATTATGCCACCGATGGCTTTGGTTGGCGTGTACACCATATTGAAGTAATGCGTTTGCCAACCCAAATTGAAGGGTGCGGTGGCCAGCATATCGTACGCAAACATGGCCGCGAACTGCGCCCCCGCCGTGCGGAAGGTGCGGGCCATTGCCGGGTACATGTAGCCGTTGAGCAGGTCGGGGCTGTCGAACTCATAGACCAATCGGGCCAGCCCTTTCAGTTCCGGTTTGAGCATCAGCGAGTAATCGTCCACTACGGGCAAATAATTGCCTGAGAGTGTATGCCCCGAAACCAGTCCCGACGGATACCAGGCAAAACTGGCACCCTGTATCTTTGATTTTTTCAAAGACTCCGAAATGTTAAAATCCTGACTGACGTTGTGAAATACCAGTTTCGTGCAGCCCGTACTGCGCACGGCGTCCACTAGTGCGTTAATATAATTCACCGACCCTGCCACATCTTTGCTGTGGTGCCAGGGTTCGTTAATCATTTCTACAAACAAAATATTTGGCTCGTCTTTCAAGGCTACACCTGTGTAATGATTTACGTGATCGAGCAGTTGGCGGAGGTAGTTTTGCTGGGCGGCGATGGCTTTTGGATTCGTTCCTAATTCGCCCTTCTTATAGCGTATCGAGAAGCCCCGCGCACTCGTAGTGTCCTGCATGGCGTCGGGCCATTGCGAACTGTACGTGACAATCGGGCTGAGCAGCATATAAATATTCCGCTCTTTGGCTTTCATGATCAGGTAGTCCATCATCTCGAGATGATCGTTGGCGATCAGGTTCCCGTCGAAATCGGTGTTTTCAAAATCTCCCCACAGGCACAACCGCAACCCGTCCCAGCCCATCCGGGCGAAGTGCGTCATGTCCTGGTCGATCATTTTTTTACGGTCGTTCGACACGTAGCCTGCGGCCCGGTAATCGCAGGCGGAGGGCAGGCAATAGTTGGCCCCGAACAAGGCGATTTCCTGCTTGGTATCCGACCAGCGGATCGTTCCCTCTTTATCCTGCACGACGGAACGGGCTTTGGGAACGGAAGGCTTTTTCGTCTGAGCGTGGGCCGTGGTCAAGCTGCAAAGCGCGAGAAGAAGAAACAAACGGTACATAGAATTGGAAAAAGCTGATTTCATTATAATCTTGACAAAAAAGAAAACGCCCCACCGATGCTGTTACCAGACGGTGAGGCGTAAGTTTTTATTAATAACCGGGTGTCTGCTCCAAACCTTCGTTGAGATCGAGGACATACTGCGGCACCGGGAAGTAAGGGCTGGGTCCCGGAATCTTGCCCGCCGCTTTCAGCGCTGATTCCCACTTACCATGGCGCACCAAATCCATCTTCCGAAGTCCTTCGAAGTACAACTCCCAACTCCGCTCGCGCAGGACGGCGGTATTGAAGGCATCTTTAGTAGCGGCGTCAGCGACGGGTAGGTTCGCTATCCCCGCCCGTTTCCGTACCTGGTTAATCAAATCGACTGCCTCGGCGGTCGGTCCGGCCTGATTGTTAATGGCCTCGGCCAGCATCAGCAGCACGTCGGCGTAGCGCAAGATGACCAGGTCGTTGCCCTGGTATTGCGGGCTGTCTTCGTCGGGATATTTGACCAGCACGGGGCCCCGCATATTTGCACGGTTTCGCGCGCCATCCTTGTAGGAGTCGACCATCAACGTCCGGCGCTTGTCGGCGGCATCGAACGAATCGTAGAATGTCCAAGTGGGCGTAAAAACACCAACTCTGGGCCCCCAGCCACCGCCCGTGCGGATACCCTTGTAATCGTTGGGCAGGCAGTAGTAGGACCAGGGATTGAAATTACCCTGCAATGGGTTTCCGTCGGCCCCGGCATCGCAGGAAACCGCCCAGATCGTCTCCGAATTCCGCTCCGTGGGGGTACGAAATAGATTGGGGTAATTGGCCACCAGGCTGTATCCCAGCGTCAGTAATTCGCGGCCAGCCTGTTCCGCTTTCGGCCAGTTCTTTTCGTTCAGATGCAACCGCATCAGCATCCCTAAGGCCAGT
>NZ_JBGSXF010000171.1:0-2281 GCF_041751555.1 Persicitalea sp.
CAGGCTTACCGCTTCGGCGGGGTCGATTCTATCGGGAACCGGCACCAGGTGCGTGGCGGGACGGATGCAGTAGTCGGCATTGCCCCCAATCTGGCTCAGGTCGGCCACCCGCAGACCGGGCTGAAAACCAGTCACGCCTTCCCCCAGTTTATCGATCACCCCCACCACATCGTAGCCGAGGGTGAAGGGCGGCTCTACCGATAAAAAGGGGTACAATCCCCGGCGGATGAAAGTATCGGTAAACACTGCGCTCGAGGCTTCGACACGGATGCGAACTTCGCCTGGCTGCGGTTCGGGAAGGCTGGTTTCGTTGACAATCCGAATGAGATCGGGGGCACCAAAGGCCGTTGCAATGACTCGACGATTTTTTATATTTTTAAGCTGACTTTTCATTGGAGCGTTCACCCGGTCGCGCATGAGATAGCGCGAAAAAAAACGCACTTTTGTATATAGTCCTCGTTAGGAGGCTTTCAAGGCTATGGCGATGCATCCGTTTGAAGGGAAAGCGTATTGTTTTTATTGTACTTACTTTAATAGAACATTTACCAAACTATAACATAAAAATATGAGTTCCTCTTCTGAAGAAAAAAATCCAAATGTTGATGAATCAGTCTCCTTCGGCGAGGTGCTGGATTTCTTTTCTGAGCGGTGGGTGCTACTGGCTATCAACAGTTTAATGGACGGTTCACGTCATTTCAACGAACTTGGCCGTGATTGCGGGGGGGCCAGCGGAAAGGTGCTGATCCAGAAGTTAGGAAAGATGGAGCAGCTAGGCATTGTGGAGCGAACGGTGCTTTCGGTAACACCACCCAGTACGAGTTACGCTCTTACATCCAAGGGTTTTTTGTTGCGCCCTGTCATCGGGGCCATTGACGGCTGGGCAAGGAGGTACCTACCCGCCCCGTTGGATTGGGATACTAATCAGGGCGGGGAAGAGACCCACGAGGGAAGGCAACCCATTCAGCTATTGCAGCAGAAGTGGGTTCTCCGCATCGTGCTGGCATTGCTAGAGTCGGGAAGTGCCGGGTACAACGAGTTAAGCCGCATCGTAGGCGTCAACGTGACCACGCTGGGTCATCGGTTGCGCGAGATGGAAGCCGGGGGGCTGATCGACCGGACGGTCGTGACCAGCAAGCCACTCCGATACAGTTATACGCTCACGGCGGCGGGGGCCGCACTGCAAACCGTTCTCAAAACTACTGAACAATGGGTTAGCCAGGCGGGCGTCGGGCCGATGGATTAGAAACGGAAAACCGCATCGAACCCGTGCTGGCCGAGGACGCCAACGAACGGTAATTGGGCTCATGCGTCGTTTTTTCAAACTGGTGGATTTGATCGATCAATCCGTCAAATGATGAACTTGTTGCTGTTTGCACTGGCGAGGCAAATATCGAGGGTGTAGAAGCAATCAGAACTAACAAAATGCTCGTTAATTCAGGTGTGTTTTTAATTAGACTTGTTGCAACATTGTAAATCAATTCATTAAATAGAAATTCCAGAGGCCAGCACATACCTCCAAGGTGTCGTCATATTTTCCAAAGTCACGCATTCGTAAACGGTCTGAAGCAATACGGTAACGCTTCATTCGCCCTATACTGTGCTCAATTCCAATCCGTTGATTGGCTAGTTTCTTGTTTAAAAGCTTCTGTTCGTCGGTCAGCGGGCACCTCTTTCGGGCCTTAACTGGCAGGTAGGCCTCTCGGCATTTGTAATCTTTTGCGAAACCCTGGTAGCCTGAATCCAAACGTACGTCAAAGTTTTCAAACCAATTCTGTTGAGGCGGAAACCGCGCGGGCGGCCCCGTCCTCTTTTAACATCCTATAATCATGCGTTTTTCCTACGTAACAATAACTCAAATAAAGGATCTTTTTATCACTTTCAGAATTGTGCATTGCTGTTATGACTGTCGTTTTCAACGTATGCCTTTTTTTTTACCTGAGTAGTTGTCTTTTTGTGAGTCTTCCTCCGAGGGGCGTTGGATGGGCTGTTCCGAGCCGTCTATAATAAGTGTGTCGTATTCACGGAAGAAATTCTCGAATTCAGCAACGTTCTCAAAGGTGCGAATAGGAGCATATCCGTTATCCGAAAGCATTGACATCAAGATACTTATGCCTGTATCCTGATTTCGCTTTGCATTGGAAGCGTCCATGCCTGTCACGAAACCGAGTAGATCGTAGGTCAGTCGGCACGGAATTCTAAGATAAAAACAAGCGATTGATGATATTATTTTTCCAAGATTCATGCCTAAGCGGCTTGCCCGTACTGGGCGATTGGCACATAG
>NZ_JBGSXF010000172.1:0-6507 GCF_041751555.1 Persicitalea sp.
ATGTAATGGTTAATCTGCCGATACTTGTCCTGGGCATTTTTATAGACATTTCCCTGCGCATCGGTGATTTTCAGTGCGTGCAGGTAGGGCTTCCCCTGGGCGGCAATCTTGCGGTTTTTAGGCTTGTCGTGCGCCAGCGAGGGTAGTTCCGACAGACTCGGCTTTTCAGTGTTTAGGCCAAATTCTCCCGCCGCAAATTGCAGTTTTACATCTTGTGTCAAAGTGAACAGATGCGCGAACCGGAATTGATCCGCCGAGAGTAGTTCACTTAGCAGGGTGAGAGCTTCTTCCCAAAGATAATTTTTGGTGATATCCCTAGTCTTGTAGCGGTACAGAAAGGAGAGTTTTTCCTGACGTTTGATGATTACCCTTTTTAGGAAAAGGTTTTTCAGGTCAAGTTCCTGGCCCTGATAATCGCCGAGATTGAGTTTGATGAAAGTATTATCGCGGAGGCTTTCTTTGACGGAGTGGAGGAATTGTTTTTGCTTCAAATTCATGCTCAAAGTTACGTCCATCGACTCACATAATCCGAAAAAGCATCCTTATACTGGTCGCTAACCGGAACTACAGCGTCGCCAATCTGAATGCTGGTTTTCGAGATAGCCTCAATCTTTTCCAGCCCGACAATGTAGGAACGATGCACCCGCATGAAACGATGCGCCGGGAGTTTTTCTTCCAGGTTTTTCAGGCTGGTGAGCGAAAGCAGAGGGTTGGTTTCGTTTCGGAGGTGAACCTTCACATAGTCTTTCAAGCCCTCGATGTAAAGAATGTCGGCGTAAGCCACGCGGATAAGTTGGTACTCTACTTTTAAAAACAGATAGTCTTCTTGGGATGGAGCGGGAGCGGTACTTGAAGTTCCATTTTCAGCTTTTTTAACCAATTCAAAGTACGCCTTTGCCTTGCTGGCGGCGCGGAGGAACTCCTCGTAGTTGAAGGGTTTGAGCAGATAATCCAGCGCGTCCACGCGAAAGCCTTCGAGCGCAAAATTGTTGAAGGCCGTTGTGAAGACGATGCGCGGGGCCGTTGTCCCGGCCGCTTTTTCCAACACCCGCGCCAGTTCGATTCCCGTCAGGTCGGGCATTTGGATGTCCAGAAATAGCAAATCGACATCCAACTCGTGCAGACCCTGCAAAGCTTCCACGGCGCTGGAATAGCGGCCAACCAAATTCAAGAAGGGAGTCTTTTCTACGAAAGCGCAGACCAATCCCAGAGCCAGCGGCTCATCGTCCACGGCAATGCAATTGAGCGTCGTCATGCGGCGTCTAGTTCGAGATGTACCTTATATTCATTTTCTCGGCGGTCTTCCTGTACGTCGAGTTCGTAGCGGCCGGGATAGAGTAGATCGAGGCGGCGGCGGGTATTGACCAGACCGATGCCGTTGCTTTCTTCGAGGTGGGTGGATTTCTTTTCGGAGAAAAGCGTGTTTTTGACTTCTACGTGAATTTTATGGCCGTCCTGCCGAATAACGATCTCGATTCGACTGGGTTGGGTGGCGCTGACGCCATGCTTGAAGGCATTTTCGATGAAGGGCAGAAAGAGCATGGGCGCGATGGGGACGTCCGTCATCGGGTGCGGCGGGGTGAGTTGCACCGTTACTTTGTCGGTCAGGCGAAGCTGCATCAGCTTGATGTAGTCCTGGGCGAAGGCGATTTCCTGGCTGAGTAGCACGGTTCCCTGCTGCGAGTCGTAAAGGACGTAGCGCATCATGCGCGAAAGCTTGTGCAACGCCTCGCGCGACGCCTCCACGTCGATGACGGTGAGGGCATAGATGTTATTAAGGGTGTTGAAGAAAAAGTGCGGGTTGATCTGCGCTCTTAGAAACGAAAGCTCCGATTCGGTCTTGGCGCGTTCGAGTTTTTGGCGCAGTTCGGCGTCGTGTTGCCACTTCTGCACCGCCGCTACGCTGGTACTGACGCCTATGATCATCAAGGCCGTGAGCAGCGAAAAATAGTCCAGCGAGTCCTCTCGGCGCATCACGCCCGAGTTGCGTACCGCCTTGAAGGCCGCTTCCATATTTTCCCGAAGGTTCACCCAAATCTCGACCCGCTCCACCAGAAACGACACGAACAGTACCGCCGCCACATTTAGCAGAATAAACCAGGCTGTGCGATTTTGGAAAAGCAGGCGGGGGATCCAGATTTTTGTGTTGACATAAAAGACGGTCAGCAGCAGCCCGAACAACACCCCTTGTTTGACCCAAAACTGCGTGGGAATGGTGATTTGCCAGGTAAGCGGCTGCCACAACAGCAAAATCGAACCTAGCAGCGCCCACACCAACACGTGGATCAGCCAGGGCATGTATTTCCGGGAGGTTTCCAAATTAATTAACAATTAACAATGGACAATGGACAATTCCTCTTGATGTACCAAAATTTTCACAACAACACTACGTAGTACTTTTCAAAGTTCGGGGCTGGAATCGACCAATTGCCGGGCAACATAGATGAAACCTGGTATTCGCTCGATGAACGCAGGGGTAGGTAGTAGTCGGTAGTGAATGATCGCATTCGTCGGCTGAAAGCGGGCGTTCGTCTATGTCAGCAGTCCGTTCGTCTATTGGGCAAAAACTCTTGTGAGTTAAGGTGGTTATTTTGAGCATTAGGAAAGGGACACCAAACTGGATTGCACTTTTCCTTTTTCCAAAACTCAAAATATCCATTTAGCTACTAGCTATGAAAAAGTTATTCACACTTACCTTTCTACTTGTTTGCGGCTTGAGCGCCGCTACGTTCGCCCAACGGCCCGAGGGAGCGGGACGCCCTCAGGCCGAACCCACCAATAACATTCCCGGCACGATCGATAACTCGGCGCGGGGCAACGGCAAAGTCAGCGGTACAATCAAAGATTCCGTGTCGCAGCAGCCCGTGGAGTTTGCTTCCGTTTCACTAGTCGATCTCAAAACCAATCGCCCCGTGGACGGTGCCACGACCGACGATAAGGGCAAGTTCCAGATGAAGAACCTCGCCGACGGCAATTATAAGCTGATGCTTTCATTTATTGGCTACAAGGGCAAGCAAATCGACAAAATTAAAATCGACGGCCGCACCAACATCGACCTGGACGACATCGTGCTGGTTCCCGACGTGATTCAGCTCAACGCCGTGACCGTCACGGGCCAAACCCAGATGATCGAGGAGCGGGTGGATCGGCTGGTCTATAACGCCGAGAAAGATATTACCAGCAAGGGCGGTGACGCCACCGAGGTGATGCGCAAGGTACCGATGCTGAGCGTGGACCTGGACGGCAACGTGTCGTTGCGCGGTAGCTCGAACGTGAGAGTACTCATTAACAATAAACCCTCGACCATTCTGGCCAGCAGCGTGGCCGACGCTTTGAAGCAAATTCCTGCCGACATGATTAAGTCGGTAGAAGTGATTACCTCGCCCTCGGCCAAGTACGACGCCGAAGGCACGGCGGGCATCATCAATATCATTACCAAGAAAAACACCTTGCAAGGCGCAACGCTCGACTTCGATTCGGGCGTGGGCAACCGGGGGGCTAACCTCGGTCTGCGTGGCGGCTACCGCACGGGCAAGATGGGTTTCAACCTGGGTGGCTACGGACGCATCGGCTACAACATTATCGGTAAGGGTGACAATTTGCAAGAAGGCATGAAGAACGGCGTTCCCTTCTCAGTGCGGCAACTGACCGACTCGAAAAATACCTACGGGTTTGGCTCGTACAACCTGGGCTGGGACATGGACATCACCGACAAGTCGTTCATCACGGCCAGCGTCCGTTACGGCACCCGCAACTCGACGAGTTCTCAGGGGATTTCCACCCTCAACTCATTCGGTACTACGCCCGCCAAAAATTCTTTTCGCGATGTGGATGTGAAAGATCTTTCCGGTACGGTGGATGTGAACGTGGACTATACCCGCCAATTGAAAAAGCCGCAGCAGGAATTCAGCATCCTGACGCAGTACAGCCGGAACAACCGCACCAATGACTTCGACGCCGACCTGTTCGATTCGGGTACTTCTTCCACGCTCTTGGGCCAGGAGGGAAACCGCAATGCCAGCTACAACCAGGAAAGTACGGTACAACTCGACTACACCTCGCCCATCAAGAAAAACCAGATTATCGAGTTCGGTGGTAAGGGCATTTTCCGCCAGGTGGACAGCGACTTCACCTACTACAGCAACGTATCGCAGCCCCGGCAATCGAGCAGCCTGGTTTACGATCAGAATGTAGCGGCGGCTTACTTGTCCTACACCTACTCGACCAAAAACAAATATACGTTCAAAGTCGGCAGCCGCTACGAATACACGACCATCGCCGCCACGCAGGGCGAGGTGGGCCTGAGCATTCCCAACTACGGCAACCTGGTGCCGAGTATCAACGTCTCGAAAACCTTCAAGGGCGGTCGCACGGTAAAGGCCGCTTACAACCGTCGCCTACAGCGTCCCGGCATTCAGTTCCTGAACCCCAATATCAACGCCGCCAACCCGCAAAACATCACGGTGGGCAACCCCGATTTGGCACCCGAACTGACCGACCAGTACGAGATTAGTTCGAGCTGGTTCAAGAAATCGGTGTACATCAATTTCTCGCTTTTTGCCCGTAATACCAACAACTCCATCGAGAGCGTCCGCACCACTAATGAACAGGGCGTCATCACGACCACTTACGGCAACATTGGCCAGAAGCAGAACTACGGGGCCAACGTTTTCGGCAACGTCACGCTCTTTGGCAAATGGCAGATCGGCGGCGGTGTCGATGCGTATTATGTTTATCTGGCCAACAATTCCAACGACCCTTCGCTGGGGGCAAGCAACTCGGGTATCGTGGCCTCGGGCCGCGTGTTCACCAACCTGACGTTGCCCAAGGGCTGGGGCATCCAGGGCTTCGGCTTCACGCGGGGCCGCGACGTGCAGTTGCAGGGCTACTCGACGGGCTTCCGCATTTACAGCCTGGGCGTGAAGAAGGAGTTTGCCAACAAGCGCGGCAGCATCGGTATGAGTACCGAGAACTTCCTCACCAAGGCATTCAGAATCAACACGGAACTGGAAACCCCGACTTTCACCCAAAGGAGCATCAACGACCGCTATATGCGGGGCGTACGGGTGAATTTCTCCTATAAATTGGGCAAGATGAGTTTCGACGACCAACCTCGCCGTCGCCGCAAGAGCGTCAACAACGACGACGTCAAGAGTGGTGGTGATGGCGGCGGCGATGGCGGTGGCCAGCAGGCTGCCCCCGCTACGGGCGGCAGACCAAGGTAATTGTTGATTTGTTCAATGTTCAGCCAGATAGCAAAGATCCAAGTAGTTTTTTAACTCTGAATTCTTATAAACACGGGTTTCCTAGCAGCGGAAATCCGTGTTTTTTTTATCAAAAAAAGGAGTAGAGTTTCGAGTGCTGACAAACAGAACTCATAAACTCATAAACTCATAAACTTTAAACTCTAAGATGTTCCGTCGTGACTTTATAAAAAATAGCCTAGCAGGAGGCATCGGCCTGACAGCGTTTTCGTCCAATGTTTTCTTTCCCGAAGAGGATTTTCCTGTCGAGCGCATCACCGATGGCGAAAACCCGCACTGGTTTGGCTACTACGATAAGTTGCAGGTTGATCCCACCGGCCGCTACGTCCTTGGGATGCAGGCCCCCTTCGAAGGCCATACGCCTGGCCCCGACGACCAACTGGAAATTGGGCTGATTGATTTGAAAAACAATAATAAATGGCGCAAGCTGGGTACCTCCAATGCCTGGGGCTGGCAGCAAGGTTGTATGTTGCAATGGCTGCCTAATTCCAACGAAGAAGTTATCTGGAACGACCGAATTGACGGTGCCTTCAAGAGCCGTGTCCTCAATGTCAAGACTGGAAAGGAACGCATTTTACCCAAAGCCATCTATGCCCTGGCTCCCAACGGTGAATTTGCCGTCGGTACCGAGTTCAACCGCATCCAGAACTTGCGGCCCGGCTATGGCTATGTGGGCATCGCCGACCCCTACGAAAAAATGAAAGCACCCGAGGAAATTGGGATTTATCGAATGGATTTGGAAACAGGAAAACACCAAATGCTGCTATCGCTGGGCGAAATGGCGTCCATCCCGCACCTGGGCGAGTCGGTAGACAACTATTGGCACTGGTTCAATCACCTGCTTATCAGCCCCGACAGCAAGCGGATGCTGTTCCTGAACCGCTGGCGGCACAAAGTCGAGGAGCAGGACGGTGTCTCCACTACGCCCTTCATCACCCGCATGGTAACGATGGACACCGACACGGGTAAAGACCGCTACGTCATCGATCCTTCCGGCAATACTTCGCACATTATCTGGGACGGCCCGAGGCATATCCTGGCCTGGACCAATCCCGTCGGCAAGGAGTGGGGTTTTTGGTTGATGGAGGATCACACCCAGAATAGCGAACACATCGGCGCGGAAGCTATGACTGTTAATGGCCACAACACCTACATCCCGCACACCAACAACGAGTGGGTGCTGAACGACACTTACCCCGACGCCAACCGGATGCAGACGCTATACCTCTACCACGTCCCTACC
>NZ_JBGSXF010000173.1:0-12529 GCF_041751555.1 Persicitalea sp.
CTTGCCGGGCGGCAGGGTGCGCAGCTTGGGCCGCGCGGGCGAGTCGTGCCGCAAATCCCACCACACGCGATTGACGCCCGGCTTGTTGGTGCCGCGTACCGTGCGGATTTCTTGGCCGTTTTGTAAAATTTTGATTTCCGGGACTTTGGCGAGCGTGTCTTTCAGGTAGTACTGAATCGGCACGCCATAGTTGGGACCGCGTCCGTCGCCGAGGGTACTTTCGGTGTGGCGCGATTCTCCTTCCTGAAAGCGGTAGCCTTTCCTGACGGGCAGCAACGCGTTGGCGGTCGGGCGGGCTTTTGCCATTTCACGGATCGGGGTCAGGTCGTCCAAAATATAAAAGCCGCGTCCGTAGGTCGCCACCACCAGATCGCCGAATTCTCTTTGCACTTCCAGCCAGTAAACCGGGGCGGGTGGCATATCCAGCCGCAACGACGACCAGGTACTTCCGTCATCGGGCGAGACGTACACGCTGTTGTCAGTACCGGCGTAGAGGAGGCCGCGCACGGCGGGATCTTCCTTCACCACGTGGACGAAACTCAGAATGGATTTTGGAATGCCGTCGCTGATTTTCTGCCAGGTTTTGCCAAAATCCGTCGTCTTCAAAATGTACGGGTCGAAGTCGCCCATTTGGTGCAAATCCACGCTGATGTAGGCCGTTCCCGCCGCATAGCGCGAGGGCTCGATGTTAGCGATGGTACCCCATGTCGGGACGGCCAAATTTTTGGTCAAATTTTCCCAGTTCTTGCCGCCGTCGCGGGTGAGCTGGACTTGTCCGTCGTTGGTTCCAGCCCAGATGAGGTCTTTCTCAACGGGCGATTCCTCGATAGCGAAGAGAAGGTTACCGTCGAAGGTCATCAGGTTGTCGGTAGCGATGCCGCCCGAATTCTGCTGGTGCGACTTGTCGTTGGTCGTCAGGTCCGGGCTGATGATTTGCCAGCTTTGCCCAAAGTCGTCGGACTTGTGAATGAACTGACTGCCGACGTACACCCGGTGCGGCGTGTGGGGCGAAAAACTAAGCGGGAAATTCCAGTGCCAGCGGTACTTCATGTCGGCGGGCGTCCAGCCGTAGCCTGACTCCGGCCATACGCGCACATCGCGGGCGTGGTTGGTGCGCAGGTCGTACACGTCCAGCCCACCGTCGTAACAACCCGACCAAATGATGTTATCATCGAAGGGATCGACCTTGGCGAAGCCACTCTCGCAGCCACCCACGGCCTGCCAGCTACTGAGCGGAATGCCGCCGCCCAGCGGATTGCTCGGCCCGCGATAGGAATAACCATCCTGCCGATTGCCATAGACAAAGTACGGCACGCGGTTGTCAACCGACACGTGGTACATCTGCGCGATGGGCAGCCTGACGGGCTGAAAAGACTTCATACGGTTGAGCGTGATGCTGGCGCAACCGTCGTGGGCCATCATCTGGCGGTCGCCGTTCGTGGGGTCAATCCAGTAATCGTGGTTATCGCCGCCACCTTTGTAGCCAAAATCAAAGGTTTTACCGCCGTCTTTGGACACGCCGTGCTTCACGCTAATGGTGTGGATTTCGTTGGCGTCGTCGGGCGCGACGGTGATGCGGCCGTAGTAAGGCGCGCGCTCCATGATGCTGTGGTCGCGCGACATCAGTTTCCAGTTTTCGCCACCGTCCTCCGAACGATACAGCGCCGGACTATCCATCTCGAACAACGCGTACACTACGTTTGGCTCGCCCGGAGCCACGGCCACCGCCACTTTACCCACCGGATTACCCGGCCCGCCCGGCAATCCCTTAGTGTGCAGCGGTTCCCAGCTTTTTCCCCCATCTTTCGAGCGATAGACACCACCGCCCTCGCCGCCACTTTTCAAGCCCCAGGTATTGATGTTGATATTCCACATCCCGGCAAAGAGGATGTCGGGATTCTCAGGATTGATCGCTAGGTCGTTGGCTCCCGTTTGCTCATTGACAAAAAGTACCTGCTCCCAACTTTTGCCGCCATCCTTAGTGCGATAAACGCCGCGCTCTTTTTGTGGGCCGTAGGTATGACCCAGCGCGCAGGCAAAAACGGTGTTGGTATCCTTCGGACTGACGACCACGCGCCCGATCCGGCCCGACTTCGGCAGACCCATATTCTTCCACGACTTGCCCGCGTCCGATGATTTGTAAATCCCATCACCCAGCGAGTGCGCCGGACGAATCACGAAGGTTTCGCCCGTACCTGCCCAGACTTGTTTCGGGTACTTTGGAGCCAACGCCAGCGCCCCGATGGACGATACTTCCTGATTGTCAAAAATCGGCTTCCACGTTACGCCCGCGTCATCGGTCTTGAAAATACCGCCCGAGGCCGCGCCGATGTACACGACGTTATTGTTACCCGGCTCGCCCGCGATGGCGATGGCCCGGTTGCCGTCGGGGCCAATGAAGCGGTAGCTGAGTTGCTTGAAATCTTTGGGGTCGAGTTTCTGGGAAAAACTCGCGGTGGCGCAGAAGATGGTAGCAAAGAGAAAGAGATAGATTTTTTTCATTTTTATTCCACTTTAACCAAATGATTCTTCTTGCCCTTCGACACTAATAAGAAGCGATCTTGAAGGAGATCGAATTCGGCGGGCGACTGTTCGGCGCTCGTGACTTTTACCTTATTAATACTTACTGCATTCTGCTGGATGGCACGGCGGGTCTCGCCTTTGGATGCGTAGATTTCGCCGTTGGTGGCGGTCGAGAGTAAATCGGTAATAGTGGCGCAGGACTCCCAGTCAGCGCGGCTGAGGATGGACTGAGGAACGCCGTCGAAGATTGTCTCGAATTCATCGGCTTCTATGGTTTTTAGCGTGTCGAGCGTGGCTTTGCCAAAAAGTACCTCGGAAGCTTTCACGGCCAAACGGTAGTCGCGGGCTGAGTGCACGCGCGTCGTCACCTCCTCGGCGAGGGCTTTCTGCATGATCCGCAGATGCGGGGCCTGTGCATGTTCGGCTTCCAGAGCCTCGATCCTCCCTTTGTTATATAAAGTGAAAACGCGCAGCTGCCGAGGAGCATCGTCATCCGATTGG
Organism: Persicitalea sp.; assembly: GCF_041751555.1. Taxonomy (NCBI): domain Bacteria; kingdom Pseudomonadati; phylum Bacteroidota; class Cytophagia; order Cytophagales; family Spirosomataceae; genus Persicitalea; species Persicitalea sp. The sequence continues at coordinate 3,025 of NZ_JBGSXF010000173.1, forward strand.
TTGATCCAGAACTGGTAGAACTGGTAGGGACTAGTCATGTTGGGGTCGAGCCAGACGTTGCCACCCTCACTTTTACCGAACTTAGTGCCGTCGGACTTGGTAACAAGCGGCGTCGTAAGCGCAAATGCCTTAAAGTACCCTTCTGCGTCACCTTCCTTGCGGCGAATGAGTTCGGTACCTGTCGTAATGTTTCCCCATTGGTCGGAACCACCCATTTGCAGGCGAACGCCTTTGTTCTTATACAACCAGTAAAAATCGTAGCCTTGAAGCAACTGATACGAAAATTCGGTGAAAGAAATCCCCGTTTCCAGGCGCGTTTTGACTGAATCTTTGCTCGTCATATAATTAACGGACAAAAATTTCCCCACTTCTCGCAGGAACTGCAGGAAGCCCATTTCTTTGAACCAATCGTAATTGTTGACCATTTCGGCTGAGTTCTCGCCACAGTCGAAATCCAAAAAAGATTCTAGCTGCTTGCGGATACCTTCCTGATTGTGTCGCAGCGTGTCTTCAGACAAGAAGGATCGCTCCGATGCTTTAAATGATGGGTCGCCGATCATGCCTGTGGCCCCGCCGACAAGCGCAAGGGGTTTGTGGCCAGCACGTTGGAAGTGAACTAGCAGCATAACCGTGGCTAAATTGCCGATGTGCAGCGAGGCTGCCGTGGGATCGAAACCGATGTAGCCCTTCGTCATCTGTAGCTCAAGATGGGCTTCGGTACCAGGCATGGCGTCCTGTAACATGCCGCGCCAAGCAAGTTCCTGCATAAAATCAGGGTAGGTATTGGTCATAATGGGGGGAGTGATACAAGAGTTTTATTGGATCGCAAAGGTAAGGCGATTGTGCGATTGTAGGGAAATGACTGATAAAATAGTGGAATAATCGCCCTGTAACTGAGATTAGAAGGGGATTTTGAAACCCCCGATTTATTGATACTAATAAAATTGAATCATTCTAAATAAATTATTTGGAAGTAAGGAACAAAGCCAGCTTTGGCTTCTAAAAACAAATATAATCCTACTAGATCGGGAGGTTAGGTCTTAAAATATTAAAATAATCCAATAAGTGAGATAAAATCACATTATTACCTTTCCGAGATATGATTGGATTTAAAAATTCTTCTACATTTTCACTAATCCAAAATCGTGGGATTGGCGTAGTTTTTTTACTTAGTCCCAATTCTAAACGATTAAATAATTTTCAAAATCTTTCACAATTATGAGCAAAACGACAAAAAGACTATCACTGACTAACGGCTCTGAGGAGAATCCGATAGTGGATGTGGTAAATCGGCGCTTCTTTTTACGGTCGGCCGGATTGGCTGCCGCAACGGGTGCCTTTGTAATGCAGTCATGCATCAAGGATCACGATTTGGCTCCCGGTGGCGGAGTTGCGGTGAACCTGGGTACGGGCGATATCGGAATTTTGAACTACGCTTACGCCCTCGAACAATTGGAGGCTGCTTTCTATACTCAAGTAATCGCCACGCCCTATACGGGAATGAACGACAAAGAAAGGAGGTTGTTGACTGATATTCGTGACCATGAAATCATTCACCGCGAATTCTTTAAGGCAGCGATTGGTGCTGCTGCCATTAAAGGTCTGACGCCAAATTTCACATCTATTGATTTTAGTAGCCGTGACATCGTCCTGCAGACTGCGAAAATATTCGAAGATACTGGCGTTTCGGCTTATAACGGAGCAGGTATCTTGCTCGAGAATCCCACTTTCCTACTACTAGCCGGCAAGATTGTGTCGGTTGAAGCGCGCCACGCTGCTATCATTCGTGATTTCCTGCGTCCTAACGATCCGTTTTTTGCGGGAGATGACATTATAGACGGAAACGGACTGGGTCTATTGAAGCGTCCTAGCGAAGTGTTGCCCGCTGTGGCTCCCTTTATTTATGATAATATCGACGCCTCGGGACTACCTAAGCCTTGATCATTCTTTCAACCCAAAACACATTTAACGAGATACTATGAACATTTTCAAGATTATAGATGAAATACAAGAGGTGGACGGCGACGCGGTAGAGCGTCTGCAGCATGCCACCCGCCGTAGCTTCATGACGAAGTTCAGCCGGAGTATGGCCGCAGCCGCCGTACCCGTGGCGATGGGGACAATTTTCAACAAAGCTTATGCCTTCACACCAGGGGCGATTGATGTACTGAAATTTGCTCTCACGCTGGAATACCTGGAAGACGAGTTTTACAAAATGGGTAATGCCGCTCCCGGTCTGATCCCTGATAAGTACAAGGCTGTCTTCATGCAAATTGGCAAGCATGAGACACAACACGTGAATTTCCTGAAAGGAGCACTCGGTACGGCTGCTCCTGCCAAGCCAGATTTTGACTTTACGGCCAAAGGCACTTTTGCCAATCCATTCGGCGATTTCGACATGTTCGTATTCCTATCGCACGCTTTTGAGGATACGGGAGTTCGTGCCTACAAAGGGCAAGCAGGTAACCTGATGGCGAAGGAAGATGAGCCGCTACTGGATTACGCGCTTCAGATTCACTCCGTAGAAGCACGTCACGCTGCTAAGTCGCGAGACATTCTTTCTACGATTCGTGGCATCGACCGTATCAAACCATGGATTACGCTGGACGAAGGGTCGCCTAGACCGGTGTACGAAGGAGACAACAATACGATTCAGGGAGGTGTGGATATCACCGGAATTGCGGGTAAATCACTCGATGCAGTTACGGAGGCATTCGATGAGCCACTAACTAAAGACCAAGTACTGGCTATTGCCAAGTTGTTCATCAGGTAACAATACGGGCAATTTTGAAAAAAGGCGAATCGCGCGAGCGGTTCGCCTTTTTTGTTAAAAATCCAATTTTGAAATAACCCGTTCGATTTCAGTACTTTTTGATTAGCGTGTCTAATCTAACAATCGACCAAGTGTTTTCTTCATCGTTAAATTGTGAAACTCCTTTATAACTTATGTACGCCTCTGCTCCGAACACAGTGATGTCAAAAGGATAATTGCTCTTCTCATCACGCAGCCAGTAGTTGTAGCTTAGCTCGTATGATCTGTATCCTCCGATTTTGCCAACAACGCTTTCATTTTGCTGAGTGCTATTCAGGATATTTTCCAATTCCTCGGGACTATCCCGTTTAAATAAATATTCAACTAAAAGTTGAAAGGTAATAGCTAGTGCAGCAAACAAGAATAGAACCTTATACCATTTCTTCATAACGTCTCACTTCACCACCTTCATCTTTCCCTGCATCAAAGTATAATGTCCTGGAAAGGTGCAGACGTAGTCGTAGTCTCCCGTCTTAGCGGGCGCGACGAAGTACAGTGCCTCGCTGCTCTCGGGCTGCATGAGGGCGGTGTGATACAGCACATCGGGCGAATCAGGAATGTAGTTCATCTCTGCCCCTTTCAAACCTAGTTTAAGAGCGGCCTCACCAACTTTGTTGGCCATGCCGGGTTTCGTAATTACGCAGTTGTGCAGCATATCGTCTTCGTTGTTGAAGACAAATTTTACCTTGCTGCCTGCCTTGACCTGAATTTCATTGAGATCAAACTTCAAACCGGGCTTAGTACCAAGCGTAATAACCTGATCGGGGCCATTGGTCCAATTGGCAGGTTGGGTTGTGACGCGCTTGGCGGAACTCATCGCGACGGGTGCCGCTTCGCTCATGTTGTGCTGGCTGTGTTCCATCGCTGCGCCCACGCCGCTCTTGCTACTGGCCGTGAACTGCGAGGCGTCGGCCTGGTTGCCCGACGCGATTTCGTTCAGCGTGTAATAGCCTACGTTGTGCAGCAATGACATACCTTCCTTTGATTTTAACCCTTCGGCCTTCACTTCGTGAATATATCCTTTACGGAGCTTGATGGCATCCACTACCAAGCGAACACTAAGTCCGTCGTCGGCGACCACGATGCCCTTGATGGCCATCGGCTCTGCGTTGATGACAGGACTGCCGTAGGTGTGGTGGTACTTGTAATTGAAGCTATTGAGGCTATAAGAAGCCGAATTCCCCGCCGTGGCAGCATCCACGGGTAGTGTGAAAGTCAGTTTGAAGCCATCGGGCTGAGAGCGGATGGTCTTTATTTCAAAAGGCGTCGCTCCCGTCCACACCAGGCGCTCGATCCCGAAGGGGGCCTTACCCGTGGCGGCCCAGCCGCGGGCGGTTTGGCCCACAAACATCGAGCCGTCCAGTCCCCACACCATGCGGATTAATCCAGATTCAAAACCCTCACGAAAAGGAAAACAGGCACCCTGCCACACGCCGTTAATTTTTTCCATGTCCACACGCATAATTTTGCTGTGGCCCTGGTCGCCGACGAACATTTGCCCAACGAACGGACCGAAGGCTCCACCCGTGGTATCTTCCTTGAAATCAGAGGTAGAAATTCCCATCAGCGTGTGCGGAAACCATACGGCGGGCGGCTTGATTCCGGGGGTAGTTTGGGCCATGTCGTAGAGCGGCTCACCCGTGTCGGGAATGTCCTCGGGACGTAGTTTTACGGGGGAACCATCCTCATTGCTCCATCGCAGTCCGGCAGGGTTACCCGCAAAGTCGCCTTTCGCCAGGTGGGTCATGCGGCCCGATCCGACCCAGTCGCCCTGGTTTTCGGTGTAAAAAATATCGCCCTGAAATACGCCGAAACCCGCCGGAGAGCGCAGCCCCGTGGCCCAGGGCGTCAGCGAACCGTCATTGCCCAATTTGAGCATCCAGCCCCGCCACTTCGACTGGCTCGCGCCTTTGCCGATCCAGTCGAGATTAAGGGTTATGATCATCTCGCCGTTGGGCAATGGCACCGGGCCGTATGAATATTGGTGGTAGTTTCCCGACAGCGGCCATCGGGCGAAGGAATCGTACACATCGGCTACGCCATCATTATCGGTATCTACCAGCTTCGTGACTTCACCGCGCTGGGTGATTAGAAAATGATCGCCCCGGTACATAAGCCCCAGGGGCTCGTGCAATCCGTGCGCGAAGCGCTTAAAGGTGGGGCGTCCGTTTCCTTTCATGTAAGGATTGCCGACCATCCACACTTCGCCACGCCGCGTCGAAACGCCCAGGCGGCCATCGGGCAGCACCGCTAGTCCGCCCACTTCCATTTCAATGTTCGGCGGAATAGGCATGGTGACGATGCGGTAGTAATCGTCCTCGGTCATGGGGCGGTTTTGGGCGAAGCCCAGCGTGGCTATCGCCATTATTCCCAATAGGCTAAACAGGTACTTTTTCATTTAATTTTAATTTTTTATATAAAAGTTTTCGTGGATTTTTTCGCCTAAAAGTCTGGCCGTCTATTACTTGACGTGGGTGACCATTCTCTGGAGAAGTTCGATACTTACCAAAACAGGCTATAAGTCACCTCACCCCCCAACGGCAGCAACAATTCCTGCTTGCCCGCCGAATTGCGTTGCATGGGCCTGGCGTTCTTGTCGAGTCTGATGTAATAACGATCATCCACACGATAAAGCCCTTTTTCCAGCATGGTGATGCTATCGCCTGCCCCCAGCATCGCGTACATGCCCGATGGCGCGTTGCCTTCTACCGAAATCTTGCGGGTCAACCCCTTATCGTCGGCGGAGAGGCGGTCGGTGAGGGTAGTTGAGCCAAATGCGTAGCGGAGAGTGGGTACTCCATCGGCGGTCAGGCGGTAGCCGAGGTAATTGAGATTGGCAGAGTCGGGCCAGGCAGCGGAGTTGTTCTGCAAAGCTGCGTAGCTGCTTTTGCCGGAAACATCGACCGTCAGCCCGGCGGTTTTCAGCAATTGCGGTTCGCCGCGCTGGTACCACATTTCTGTCACGTCCGCAAAGGGACCGCGCCAGCCTTGTAGTAAAGCACCCCGATTGAGGTCGACGGTATAGTGCCATCCGGCGGGATTTCCCACCGAGAGGACGTGGGTACGCTTCTGCTTCTCATCTTGGTAGAAAACGAACGACCGAATCATCTCGGGGCCATTCTCGGGATCGACGCCCAAGTAGGGCTTGGGCTTGGGTACCGGAAGCGATGAGAGGGCTGTTAGGTCGTAGGGCCTGATGCCTGCTTTGGTAACGCTTACACTTAACCCCGGCGGAAACCATGGGAACCGGGCATACAATAATTTGAAACGGTGTGTGCCTTTTTCCAGATTTATCCTTCCTGGATGTGTGTCTTGCGATCTGCTTTCGGCCACGCTTACCACTTCCTCACCATCTACTGTCAGCCGCGTATTAGGCCCCGAATGAATGACGGTAAATACGTAGTTTCCTGCTTCTTCCACCTCCATGTCTCCCTCAAAAAAGAGTTGAAATTCCTTATGCCCGTTACCTAATTCTTGTGTAATCTCAGGAGTACTCCCCTCACGCTCTAACTCTTTCGGTTGTTCAGTCTTCCAGGAGTCGGTGTAAAGCTTATATGTGATATTGGAAACGCTCAGCGGCCGACGGTTACCCAGCTCCTGGTAGCCGATGTTCCGAAAGGCTACCGTGCCTTTAACTACTTCAAAGGCAATGGGTTCCTTGCCTGCCAACGCTTTGGGCAAGGGCCGATAACTACCCTGCTGCACCAGCGAGCCGTTCAAAGTCACGGAATTGACCCGGGCAACGTTGGGCTGGGTGGTCGAGGCATCGTACGCTATTTCGACGGTTTGCCAAAGGCCGGGGGCTTTGGTAGCGTTCATAATAGGAAATTGGCCCGTGTAGCCACTCGTAGAAGAACCCGGCGCAGCGGTGGGCGGCATATCAGCCAAAAGTACCCGCTGGTTGCCTGGCAGAATGACGTACGCCTGCGCCCCCGGCGCTAGCATGAAGTCGAAGCGCAGCCGCAAATCCTGCATATTGGCTTTCGTCTTGATAGTTTGTCCAGCGGTGCCTACCAGGATGCCGCCCCCCTTTTTGTCGTTCGACATCACGGTGCCGTTAGTTGGACTCATCATCACTTCCGGTGTGAGTTTCCAACCCGCGGAAGGGGCGTCGAAAGCGCTCAGGTTCTCCAGAGAGATAGGGGTGTAGCCGTCGGATGATTGTCCCCAAAGTACCGTCGAGCCTAGAAGCAGGAAACCGACGATACGGAATCGAAGAAATTTGAACATATTTTGTTACTAAAAAATGAAAACGGATTAACGAATGGGTGAAAAATCAGTAGCTTTCAAGTAGGTGGATTCCACTTTCTCCACCAGTTTGCCGTTACGCTCGGAATAGTCCCGCGCCTTGATCCACTCAGGATCGGCCCGGAAGGCGTCGAAGGCTTTCTTGGCGTCTTCCAGACTCGGATGCGCCAGCATGTACACCAGGCGATTGTCCACTTCATCGGGAAGCCAGTAGTTGAGGTTGGTCATGCCTTGCTTGGCAAAAAGCGCCGTGGTGTGGTTGCGGAAGCGGGCTACTAACTCGGGCAGCATTCCGGGATTGGTGTGGTACATGCGCAACTCGAAGATGCGGTCATTGGCCGGGCCGCTCACTTTCATGGGAAATGAGAAGTCGGTTTCGTGCATGAACATATTCTCTACGCGCTTCACGATTTTGCCGTCTTTTTCTGAGTCGCCCTGCGCTTTTTTCCAGTCAGGGTCGCTGCCAAACGCCTTCCAGGCTTTGTCGCGGTAGGTGCGGTCGCCGGGATAGGAGAGGACATACACCAGCTTGTTGTCGGTATTGTCAATCGGTACCCAGTAGCCGACGTTCGTCATGCCGTGCTTCTCGAAAAGCTGCATGGTATGGTCGCGGAAGCGGGCGAGTAAAGCATCGAGGCGTCCCGGTTCGCAGTAGTAAGTGCGCATCTCGTGAAGACGCGTTTGGTCTTCGGTTTTCTGCGCCATTGATCTATCAATTGAGAATGTTCCGGCCAACACGAGGAGAAGGAGCGCTAATTTAGTATTCATGGGCAAGGTAATTTCTTAAATTTATACGATGATAGGTGCCTTTAAAAGCAAGAACTAATCGTATCTAACCCTTACCTAACGGAAATTTGCAGTCGAAGTTTTTCAGAGAAAATCTTTTCCCATTTCCAACCATTTTAACTTGAGTATGATCCTGGCTATCAAATGAACGGTTACGTTTTAGCTTGTGTGTTTATTTTTTTTGTAAAAAACCAAGATTGATTCTTTGGCTGCTTTCCGACAACTCCGCATCTCGGTTAAACACAATATTCTGATGAATAGCAACTTGAAAATTATTTCCGCTGTTTGCAACAATTAGCACTTTTCTATGGTACTAACTCTAAAAGTCTAACGTTTCTCAGAAATCGAATGCCTGCGGGCATTCTTCCCCATTATAAAAACAATCCAAACCATGAAACAGCGAATTCTCAATATCCTGAACAACTTTGGCCTGCAAGCCTCAGCCATTACCGATGACGCCCACTTCGTTAGAGACCTCGGCTTCGACAGCCTTGACTTAGTCGATATGATGATGCAGTTGGAGCAGGAGTTCGATATTGCCATCCCCGACGAAGACTACCCGCGCATTACTTCTATGAGTAGCCTGATGAAGTACTTGCGCGAGCAACAGGCGGTAGCGGCGTAAAGAATATTTAGGGAGATTTGTATTGAATGGCAGCGTGGTCTTTTTTAGACCGCGCTGCTTTTCGGATTTTGTGCCTTCGCTACTCTGTCACTTTGCCTCTTTCTTCCTACTTTTGCCCCCAATACAACCGAAATTGACCTAATGAAACAAGTTCCGTTGCACGAAGTACACGTCAGGCTGGGTGCCAAGATAGTGCCTTTCGCCGGCTTTGAAATGCCTGTTCGCTATTCGTCCGACCTGGACGAACACCATGCTGTCCGCAACGGTGTGGGTGTCTTCGACGTGTCGCACATGGGCGAATTTGTGCTGAAAGGCCCAAAAGCACTGGATTTGATTCAGAAAGTATCAGCCAACGATGCCTCTGCGCTGTATGACGGCAAAGTGCAGTACAGCTACCTGCCCAATGCCACAGGCGGCGTCGTTGATGACTTGCTCGTGTATCGTTACGATGAAAACGAGTACTATCTGGTCGTCAATGCTTCCAATATCGAGAAGGATTGGGACTGGATCGCGAGACACAACACTGAGGGTGTGGAAATGGAAAATATTTCCGACAGGTTGTGCCTGTTGGCGGTACAGGGCCCAAAAGCTACTGCCACGCTCCAAAAATTGACGGAGGAGAATCTATCAGCGATGGAGTACTATACCTTCAAAGCTGGTACCCTGGCGGGTATCGACGATGTCATTATCTCGGCCACGGGCTACACCGGAGCGGGCGGCTTCGAGATCTACGTCTGGAACAAAGACGCCGAGGCGATGTGGAACGCCATTTTTGCCGCCGGAGCCGAATTTGGCATCAAGCCTGTAGGCCTGGGCGCGCGCGACACGCTGCGCCTGGAAAAAGGCTACTGTCTCTACGGCAACGATATCGACGAAACTACCTCTCCGCTGGAAGCAGGCCTGGGCTGGGTCACGAAATTCAACAAAAGCTTCATCAACGCCGAAGCCCTCAAAGCCCAGAAGGAAAAAGGCCTGCCCCGTAAACTAGTCGGCTTTGAACTCACGGAAAAAGGCATCCCGCGCGGCCACTACGA
>NZ_JBGSXF010000174.1:0-2542 GCF_041751555.1 Persicitalea sp.
TCAGAAACGAAAGTTGAATTCGAAGCCGACGAAAAAGCCCTAAAAACCAGTCTGCCGATGGAAAAGCGTCACGATTTTTTCCTGATATTCAAGGAAGCCCTCGCCAATGCCGCCCGCTACGCCAAGGCCAGTTCCGTTCAGGTGAAGGTCGAGCATCCACCGGGGTATATCCGCCTCACCATCCGGGACGATGGCCGGGGCTTCGACCCCGCCTCTCCGCCAAAAGCAAAGGGGGGTAATGGCTTGAAAAACATGGAAAACAGGGCCGCTAAGATTGGGGCTGAGCTTAAAATCGAGTCCGCGGCGGGCCAGGGTACCTGCGTAATTTTGGCACTACCCGTCCCTTAGCCATCCCCCTTCTATGGGAGAGTATCCCGGCTGATGCGAGTTTACCTTTGTTTGTTTAAGTTTCAATAAATAAAGGTAAATTTATGATTAACGCTATTTCGCTTCAAACCAACTACTCACCCAGCCGGGTACCCACCATGTCAGACATCAAAGTCCTGCTGTACGAAGACAACACCATGCTCCGGGAGGCGCTATCTTTCATGATTGGCGGCACCGATGGCTTCGAACTGGCCGGGGCTTTCGGCGATTGCCTGGATGCCAACCGACAGGTGAGCAAGTTACAGCCCGATGTAGTACTGATGGACATCGACCTACCCGAGCGCGACGGCATCACGGCCCTGACCGACATCAAGCGACGCTACGCCCACGTGGACGTGCTGATGCTCACCGTCTTCGACGACGACGACCGGGTTTTCGAATCTCTGAAAGCCGGAGCTACGGGCTACTTGCTCAAAAAAACGCCCCCAGCCCGCATCATGGAGGCTATTCAGGAAGTGTACAACGGCGGGGCACCTATCACTCCATCCATTGCCCGGCGGGTACTTCTGCACCTACACGACACCCCGGTGCCCGCCAGTGGCCTGAGCAAATTGACCGACCGCGAAATGCAGGTACTCGAATTCCTGGCCGAGGGCAACAGCTACAAAATGGTTGCCGACCTCTGTGGCATTGGCATCGAAACCGTCCGCACCCACATCAAGCACATCTACGAAAAACTCCAGGTACATTCCGTAACCGAAGCCGTCGCCAAATTCTGGAAAAAATAACGGTCTTCTCCTGCCTCCTCGTTAGCAAACTAAGTCTCCCTTCCTCTTCTTATTAATACCATTTCCAAGCTGTTCTCTTCACAGCTGCAGCCTGACGTATAAGTGTATTCGTTCTGTGCGACCAGGTAGAAATACCTGGATTCCCCATCCCCCTTTCATGGGATTTTATGGCCTTCCCTTATTCCTGAAATTTGCAAGGTAAGGTTTAGAAGTATTCTGCCGCAGGAGTTGCGCTCCTCATTCCCAGGTATTTCTGCTCACATTAAAATCCCCTGAACCATGAATGCCACCTCAGTCAATCAGAATTACGACTACGTACACATCGGCAGCTACGAATACGAGCTTCCCGAAGACATCCTTTACTGCGAAGGTGATCGCAACTACAGCCACGTGCACTTTGTGGATGGCCGCAAAACTTTCGTATCCACTACGCTGGGCATACTCGAAGCGCGTTTGGCCCGGCGGGGTTTCCGGCGCATCAACCGCTCCTATCTGGTCAATGCCGACCAAGTACTGCACCATGATCGGGACGAGATCACGCTGATGAACGGCATAACCCTGCCCATCGCCCGGCGACGGCGGGTCGCGGTACGACAATGGTTGACTGCAATGGGGTCAAGTACCAACAAGCTGTGTAAGTACCCTTTGCTGAGCGTCTTCGGGCTGCTATTTTTTACTCAATGCAGCTTTGGGCAGATCAGGATATCAGATGTACCCCTGATCGCTTCCGGTGCGAGGCACGCTATTCCGCTGAGTCAACACGGCTACCGGAAATCACACTACTCGGTGCTGGTGAAAGTACGCCTGGCTGGTGACACCATATATCACTCCATCCCCGGCCAATTGCCTGGCGGACACTCGCTGAGCTTCCTCCACAAGTCAGGTAGGAAAAAACAGGGTGACACGCTATTCGTCATTCACCGCTGGGGCGAGAAAGCCATCGCGTTGGAAGAAATATGGGTGCAAGTCTTCCACAAAAACGACCACCTGATGTACGACCGCTTGATTTTTGGGCAACCTGATCGGGGATTTGCCAGATCGGTTATCGCCAGCTATTACAACGAGCGCACCCTACGCGGAACAATAGCAAAGGGAATTAAAAGGGAATTCAGCGCACCTATGTCCATGCCCTCTTCTCAGAAAATGACGGAGGCAATAAATGAGATTGCCCTCTGGCAAGACAAACCTTAACAACCAATTTTTTTTACACAATTTTTTCACTAAAACTCTATTAGCCATGAAAAAGTCATTGATTATCCAGTTCAGTTTGTTGTCGTTATTGGCGGCAACCTTTGCAGGCTGCGAGAAACCTATACCTCCCCCGATCGGCGGTACAACAGATACGCCCGCCAACCTCTTTATTTCCACCGTCCTTCCTTCCTATGGGGGTATGGGCGACTTCATCCAGATCGACGGCAGCGGCTTCT
>NZ_JBGSXF010000175.1:0-4184 GCF_041751555.1 Persicitalea sp.
CTTAGAAGCTGTTTGAGTTATTTTTTAATGATAAAAATGAGTTGTTTTTTGTCAGGACAAGGCACCAAATCCGAAATTTGGCAGAGCCAAATGAGGGTTTGGTAACGCAGGATTGGCAAAAAACGGCCATTTTTGGCTTAATAAGGTTTACTCAAACAGCTTCTTAAACTTTAAACTCATAAACTTTAAACTCAAAACACTATGTATCCTCCACATTTAGTTGCCCCTATGAAAGCTGACCTTACGAGCGTTGGTTTTCAGGAACTTTTGACCGCTGAGGCGGTAGATAATTTCATGACCGACGCAGAAGGCATTACCTTGGTGATGGTCAATTCGGTCTGCGGTTGCGCGGCGGGTGCCGCCCGTCCGGGCGTGAAAGCCGCGCTGGCCAAAAGCGAGATCAAACCCGATAATCTGGTAACAGTATTCGCGGGTGTCGATACCGACGCAGTAAACAAGATGCGGGAGTACACTCTCCCCTACCCTCCTTCGTCGCCCGCCATTGCGATGTTCCGTGATGACGAACTGATTCACTTCATTGAGCGCCACCACATCGAAGGTCGCTCCGCCGAAATGATCGCTCAGCACTTGGTGATGGCGTTTGACGAGTTTTGTGGAGAGAAAGCTTAGGTCAAAGTACCAAAGTACCAAAGTACCAAAGTACCATTTAGGAAAAATCAAGGTAAAGGCGGCCCTACTGGTCGCCTTTACTTTTTAACAAAAAACCAAAACGTTTACTTCTACGTTTAGAAAAAGATATCCCTCGCCACTATTCCGACATTCACTGATTCACTCATTCAAAATTGACCCATGCAAGGACATCATTTTTCTAAATTCATTCCCGAAGAGCACGGGCCCAATAGCAAGTTTGAACAATTGCTCAGTATTTTCCAGCAACTACTGTTGATGACTTCCGGCGATGTCGGTGAAGCCATGCAGTGGCTTAGTGAGTTGGATAGGCGTTACGATTTGACCAACGACAAATATGGCATCGGTGATTTCTACGAAGATCTGAAAAAGAAGGGCTATATTACCGAAAAAGAAGGTGAAGGGAAGGTCGTGATGACGCCCAAGGGCGAGCAGAGTATCCGCAAGAGTGCTTTGGACGAAATTTTTGGAAAGCTGAAACGCTCGAAGAGTGGCGGCAACCATCACACGCCCTACTCAGGAACGGGCGACGAACTGAGCAGTGATGTACGTCCCTACCAGTTTGGCGACTCACTGGAACAAATTTCTATGACCGAATCCATAAAGAATGCCCAGGTCAACCACGGCATTGGCGACTTTACGCTCATGGAGCAGGATTTAGAAGTAGTTGAGAAGGAGCAAAAGACGACGACTTCCACGGTCATGATGATTGACATTAGCCACTCCATGATTCTTTACGGAGAAGACCGCATTACGCCCGCTAAGAAAGTAGCGCTGGCGATGGCCGAGTTGATAAAGACCAAGTACCCTAAAGATTCGCTGGATATTATCGTCTTCGGCAACGACGCCTGGCAGATTCAAATCAAGGATTTGCCTTATTTGGAAGTCGGCCCGTACCACACTAACACAGTAGCTGGTCTGGAACTGGCGATGGATCTGCTGCGTCGCCGCAAGACCCGTAACAAGCAGATTTTCATGATTACCGATGGCAAGCCTACCTGCCTGAAAGAGGGAATAAAATACTACAAAAACAGCTTTGGCTTAGACCGCAAAATCGTAAGCAAGACGCTAACGCTTGCCGCTCAATGTCGCCGACTGGACATTCCAGTCACGACGTTCATGATCGCCTCCGACCCTTACCTGAAGCAGTTCGTCCAGAATTTCACCCAAGTGAACAATGGGCGGGCTTATTACAGCAACTTAGATGGCTTAGGAAGTTTCGTACTGGAAGATTTTCAGCGCAACCGTCGGAAGAATATAAAATGAATCGGCGGTCCGTCGTCACGGCAACGGCAAGTTTTGATTTTTCTTAAAACACAAAAAGCACCCGCTGGATTTCAGCGGGTGCTTTTTGATTGAAGCGAAATTATTTGCTACTCTTTGGGGATGCGCAGTACTTGACCCGGATAAATTTTGTCGGGGTCAGATAGCATCGGCTTGTTGGCCTCAAAAATCTGTGGGTACTTCTGCGTGTCGCCATACACTTCTTTGGCAATCTTGGAAAGTGAATCCCCACTCTTGACAGTGTAGTAGGTAGCTTCGGGAGCCGACTCGGCAACCGTCATGCGATTGTCCACCTGCGACACGCCCTCTACATTACCCAAGGCTAGTGCAATACGCTCGGCGTCAGCCTGTTTTTCCACATCGCCCTCCAACACCACCGTGTCGCCGGAGGTCTTAACCTGAATGGTTTTGTAAGTAAGGCCCAGCGCCTTCACGTGCGCGAGTAGGGCACTGGCGCGGAGAGGCTCCTTTTCGGCGGCCGGAGCAGCTTCTTCTTTTCCTTTGAAGACTTTCTCCCCAACTCCCTTTAAAAATGACATTAATCCCATGTTTTTCTTTTGATTAAATAAGTGAATGTAAAAATTGAATAGCCCAAATCTAAGTTTTTCGGCCAATTTAGCAAGCTTTACACGCAAAAGAATTATGCCCGTTGCGTAATGGGTGTACTTTTCAGGCCGCTTCCAAACCAGCAGCAAAGGAGCAAAATTGGTTTTTGAATTGATGATAATTTTGTTCGAAATAGAAAAGCTCTTCCCGGATGTAGTGACATTCCGGCTCGCTCGATTGCCAGTTGGTCAGGCGGCGGTCGCTGGCGATATTATCTGTCGGACACCTACTGGCGGCGGCTATTTCTCCCAGTAGTTTATCAACCGAACGCAAGTAATCATGGAGCTGGCTCATCAATTCCGTTAGGGTTTGGGGAAGAATTTGCCCTTGCAAACTGAGAAGATAACTCTCAAAAATGGCTATTTCGCGGCGATTAAATTCCAGTTCATTCTTCCAAAGTAGGCGTTCAAATTGTAGGTTAGGGGAAGTATCGGCTTTTTTCACAGGTTTTTGAGTTTAGGAGACGAAAACGGGGCATGAAAATACAAAATTTTCAAGACAAAATCCAGAATTGATTAGAAAATAATCTTACCAGACAAGTGTTGCCTGACAGACCCGCCCTTTTCCCAAAACAAAAGTTGGTAGCTTTGCGCAGCACTACCTCTCCCCCTTTTCGTGAACATGAATCGCACTACAAACCTAGCTAGCCTCAGAGAGGAAAATTTTGACATTTGCATCATCGGTGGCGGTGCAAGCGGCTCCGGCTGCGCGCTCGATGCCGCTCTTCGTGGTTATAAGGTGGCGATGATCGATAAGAAGGATTTTGCCTCCGAAACCTCCTCGCGCTCTACCAAACTCATTCATGGTGGGGTTAGGTACCTGGAGCAAGCCTTTACAAAGCTGGACTTTGCGCAGCTGAAGCAAGTGCGGCACGGATTGGAAGAAAGACGAATCGTTATCAAAAACGCGCCACATTTGGCCCGGCCGCTAGCTCTATTAACGCCCGTCTTCTCACTGTTCGAGGGTTTGTACTATAGTATTGGCTTGAAAATGTACGACTGGTTCGCCAACGATAAAACACTTCCCAAAGGCAAGTGGCTTTCCAAAAAAGAAGTCATGGCCCGGATGCCGACCCTCGACAGAAACAAACTTCACAGCGCGGTACTTTACTACGACGGACAGCACGACGACGCCCGCTACTGCTTGGCCATCGTTCAGTCGGCTCATGAGCAGGGCGTGGCCGTGGCGAACTACGTGGGCGTAACTGGTTTTGAGAAAGATGAAAACGGGAAACTGTCAGCGGCGAAAGTCATGGATGAATTGACCCAAGAAAGCTTTTCTATCAAAGCCAAAATATTTATCAACTGCACCGGCACCTTTGCCGACCAAATCCGGCATTTGGCCAACCCGAAACTACCCTCCCGCATTCGCCCCAGCAAGGGCGTTCACGTGGTGCTTCCCTACAAGACGCTGAACAGCAACGACGCCATGCTGATCCCTGAAACCAGCGATGGTCGCGTGGTTTTTGCGATTCCGTTCGAGGGGCAACTAGTCGTCGGTACGACGGACACTGAGTTCGGAGACGGGACGCAGGAGCCTTTCCTGGAAAAGAAAGAAGTCGATTTCCTGCTGGATACCCTAGCGCCTTATTTGAAAATAAAACCAACGGCTACTGACCTTACGGCGGGCTTTGGCGGCTTACGCCC
>NZ_JBGSXF010000176.1:0-13559 GCF_041751555.1 Persicitalea sp.
GTCGGGGTGCTGCGGGTGTTCGAGGGTGTCGTCCTGCTTGATGTCGAAGCGGCTGTAATGCACGTCGTGCAGGATCATATTCATCCGCGCCAGGTTGTAGGTGGTGCGGTTAAGCTCCTGGCCGTAGAACTTGCCAACGTCATCCACTTCCCGCGCCACGCGCAGCAGCAGCGAACCCGAGCCGCAAGTGGGGTCATAGACCGATTTTAGCCGTTTTTTGCCCACCGTCACCAACTTGGCTAGTACTTTCGATACCTCCTGCGGCGTGTAGAATTCTCCGGCCTTCTTGCCCGCCCCGCTGGCAAACTTGCCGATGAGGTACTCGTAGGCATCGCCCAGCACGTCGGAGTCGGCGTCTTGCAGCCGGAAGTCGATCTTATTAAGGTGCGCCAGTACCTTGGCGATCACGGCGTTCTTGGCTGCTTCGGTGCGGCCCAGCTTGGTGGACGTCAAGTCTAGATCCTCGAAAAGGTTGCCAAAGTCCTCCTCGCTCTCGTGGCCCATCGTGCTTTGCTCGATATTGCTGAGGATCTTGGCCAAATCGCCCAGAATGAAGTTGCTGGCGATGGTTTCATCGACTTCCCCGGCTTCTTCCTCCTCGACTTCTTCGAGCAGCGGGTATTGGTAGCCGGGCTTGTCGGGTTCGGTCGGCAGGTTTCCCCGGCGGACCAGCTCGCGGAACAGTTCCGAAGGTTTTAGAAAATAGCCCAGCTTGGAAATGGCCTCTTCGCGGATGGCGTCGAGGTACTGCTGTCCCTGGTCGCTGTCCTCGTCAATCTGCCTATAGTCCAAGCCGTCCTCTTTCAGGATTTCATTGGCATAGAGCAACATGCGCTCCGAGAGGTATTTGTAAAATATAAAGCCGAGGATATAGTCGCGGAATTCATCGGCCCCCATTTTGCCGCGCAGGGTGTTGGCGATGTTCCAGAGTTGCTGTTCGAGGTTTTTCTTTTGGTCGTCAGACATTGAGCTTATTCAGGTTCAGCGCAAAAAGCAGGGACGCACTAACTTGTGCGTCCCTGCCGGGAATGCGGCATTTGAACCCGAATTTACGGCAATTTCTGCGAAACGGGTAAGAATTTTAGAGCCTTTCGTAAAACGATTTAAAAACGAATAGTCTGAAATCCTGGCATAGGCCGAACCACTCTTCGCGGCACATATCGAAGCGCATTTTGGGAACCAGTTCTAACTCTGCTCCCTCCTCAGTTTGGGTTATTAGGTATTTGGGGTGAAGAGCATCCTGACCATATCGGTCGAGAATTTGTTGTAGTTGGGGACATTTAGTTTTGAGATTTTTAAAAGGGGATTGTTTGGTTGATTTCATCGGTTAGGTTTTCCATTTCACATATCGTGCACACACCTGAACCCGCTATCCGTGTTACTCTACAAAACGGATAGAGTTTTAGGTCGCGCAAATTTGTTAGAAACCGCTGGGCCTAGCAATACGCCTTTAGTCGTATTTTACCGAAACAGCCCAAGAATCGCGAGGAAGTAGCACATACGTACAAGTACGTACATTGGCCAAAAAACCGCGTTTCTATTGATTCTGCATGATTTTATGGAGGAGTTGAACCTTGCTGGTGACGTCGGCTTTTTGAAAAATATTTTCAATGTGCTTCTTAACCGTCCCTTTGGAAATGTACAGTTCTTCGGCAACATTTTTGTACGTTTTCCCAGTTCTTACCAGCCGAACGATCTCCTTCTCTCGCGAGGTCAGGTTGAAAAAGGTCATGTTTCTCTCAAAGACCTGAATATTCCTCTCGATGACATCGACTATGCCGTTGAGAGGAATTTCTGTTTCAACTGCTTCAAAAGCTTGTAGTTTCTCACGATCCAGTCTGGCTTGTATGATAGATCGGCGGATGAACAGAAACGTTAGGATTGTGAAACCCAGATTGGTGATGATTGCCTCGGTAACTTGGTCAATGCCGGGAAAAAAGGCAATGGCCACGAATGGAACAACGGAGCAGTACATCCCGATTTCTTCAAAAAATTCCCGATTTTTAATCTTCTTTTTGAATGCTTTGTGGATGGATTGATACATCACATAAGCCAGTACCAGACTGTACGCCGCCGGGATAATCAGACCGTGGGCGATAGCGCTGTCGATATCACCCTCAAGCAGATATTCCGTGGTAAAAATCAGGGTGAAAGGGATGTAAAGAAACAAAACGACGCCATAGGTGGCGTGAAAGCGCAGACCCCCTAAATTATAGGAGCGGTAAAAATAGTAAGGAAAGTAGCTGGCCATGACAAAGCCAGCCGCGTAGGTGAACGCGTATTGAATCACCATTGGTATGTTGGTGATGTGTGGATCGGGGAACAGCCCCATCGCCAGGTTTTTGACGATAAGCAGGAAAAGCAGAATTAGGTAATACTTGCGATTTTGATCCTTTGGCCAACACAGATAGTAGTAGAGTTGGTATAAGAAAAACACCGCTTCAAGGACAATGAAGCAGAAGGTAACAATGTGGATGTCTGTACCAAATACGCGCATATCTGTTCTGGTGGCTCATTTGTCACTTCTCATTAAAAACAGCGTGTAGCTGAGTTGTATCTTGCCGTAAATAGAAAATCCGTGCTTTTGGTACCAAGGGATGTTTTTATGCGTGGAGGTTTCCAGGTAAACGGGTCTGCCCATTTCAGCAGCATCTTTCATAATTTCTTCCAGGATTTTACTCCCTATGCCCTCCCCCTGATGTTCGGGCAAGACACCGACAAACCATAAATGGTAAATTGGTATCCTCGGATGATGCGCATACACCTGATTTTCTCGACTTAGGGCTTTTCTGATGTTCCAAAAGCCGATGGACTTGAGAATCAAACGTCCCATTATCAGCAAACTTCTGAGTGTCGTCCGCTTGCGGTCGGGGAAAATCACAAGTGCGCAGGCCTTTCTGTTTTCCGAAATCACCACCTTTCCCCACAATCGGCACATTTCAAGTGAATAGGCGATTAATTCCCTGAGTCGCAGGGTTCTTTTCGAGTCATGCGGAATGAGGTAGTTCACGCTCATATTGTCTTCAAACGACCGGAATAGAATTTCAACAACCAATTTTTTATCCTCAATGGTAGCTTCAACCATCTCAAAAGTGGCTTTTAGGAACAGGGCGAACGAACAAGAGTTTCAAAAATGATCTTCGCTCCGGTAATACAGGAAAAGTGGTGATTTTATAATGCTTGTTGCAGAGGGAATAATCTTAATAAAAAATTCATGCCTAGGCGGTTACTACCTTGCAATGTTCAAGAGCCGCCTTAAAACAAAACATTTTAAACTCTGATTTTGGAAAATCGTGGCGATTCTATCACAGTATCATGTTCATCAGCCTTCGGTCTGTCCAATTCCCGCGAAGTATCCTGCTTTACCGCCTGGCTTTGTGGTTTGCTTTCTAGACCATGGTCAGCCAATTCTTCATTTGGCTTCAAACTCTCGGTAAGACGCTTTTCGATGTCAAAAAGGCTGGCTTTGAGTTCTCTCAGCCTCCCTTCTTTCGGCCAAGGCTTGTTTTGGGCTTCCGAAGCAATTTTTATATCGCGCGTAAGTTCTTCCTGCCTTTCATGCTGGTGTTTCAACAGTTTGGCTATTTGTTCGCTTGAAGTGGCTTTGTTAACATACTCTCCAGCCGTCCTGATTTTTTCCGAGTTGAGGTAGCCGTTGTTATGGCGGTAGACAATTCCGTTGGGCGACCGCACATCCCATTTATGCTGCGTATGGCCATCGAACTTGAAGGTATCTACCGAAAGTTCAAAGCCCTCAAAAGTGGCTATTTTCGTGATGCCGACGAGCCTTTTTTGCTGAGCGGTCAGCATGGAAATGCCTAACTCCTCAATTTTGTCTTCTTCCACCAGCGGGTGATTCTCCAGTTTATTGCCGTGAAGTAGCTTTTGGTCGGCCTTTAATTTTTCCAGCATCTCCCCTACCCTTTCCAGCGTTTTTTCCAACACGGAATACGAGCGGCGCTGGGAAGCCATGTCCTTGTTGAATATCGTCCTTTCTGATTCCAGACCGGCGATCTGCTTTTCCGTTTTGGCCTTTTCGAGCAAGTCCTTATTGCCCGAAAGCAGGGCGACGTACTCGGCGTAATTCATGCCATTCGTCTCGTCCATACCTCCCTCGTCGATGCTCCGAACTGATATGTTTTGGTTCTTAATCTGGGAAATGAAAAGGGCTTTGTTCTGCAACAGGTTGAACATAAAGTTATCCAGCGTCCGCTCCACAGCATACACATAGTTCTGCACCTGGTTGCCGAAATGGTTTTTAGCCGTTTCGTTTCCTGCCCGGACTCCTCGGCCAACGCGCTGCTCAAAATCAGAAGGCTTCCAGGGGACGTCCAGATGGTGCATGGCCACGATGTGCTTCTGCGCATTGACCCCCGTTCCTAGTTTTTCGGTAGATCCCATCAACACGCGAATTCGACCTTCGTTGGTATCCCGGATGATTTGCTGACGCTGCTTGTCGTTCTTCGCATCATGAATAAACCGGATTTCGTTGCCGGGCATATCGTACTCGTGAATTAGCTTTGTTTTCAAAGCATCATACACATTGAAGAGAGAATTTCCCGAAGGCGTACCCAAATCACAGAACACGACCTGGGTACCCTTGAACGGCGTAGATTCCTCGTAATGCTTACTAATCACCGCCGCTGCCTGGCTTACTTTGCTGTTCGGATGGTCACCATTGGTTGGGTCAACCAGCCGCATATCCAGTGCCGATTTCTTAGAGTAATTTGTTGCGATCAACATTTTGGCCCGCTCCTCTGACTCCGAGAGCGGCCTTCTGCCCAACAGGGTACCATCACCGCTGGCGGCAAACTTGATGAGGTTTTCGGTAAACGCGGCCTGCTGCTCGGTCGGTTTGATGTTTATCAGTCGATGCACGGCGGCAGGTCGATCGACGCCGACCATTTCCGCCGTTCGGAAATCTGTGATCTGACTATAGCAAGCGGCTAGTTCTGGCACCTTAATAAAATGCCGGAAACGCGATTTCTCGATTAGCTGATTTGTAACGGAGTATTCATAATCCGTTGTCTTCTTGGCATAAACCGACAGCCAAGAGTCGAAATTTTCCATTTTTTGCCGTTTCAACTCCTTCGGTCGCAGGTACTTGAAAAGCAAATACAGTTCCGTCAGGGAGTTAGAAATGGGCGTCCCGGAATAAAAGGCAACGCCTGAATCCTCTCCTCTCTTTTCTTGGATAGTCCTGACCGCGAAAAGCATATTGAGCGCCCGCTGGGATCCCACTTGGTTACCCAGACCCGCCACCCGATCGTGCCGGGTAGTAAAAAGCAGGTTTTTGAATTTGTGGCTCTCGTCCACTTGGAGGAAATCAATGCCCATTTTTTCAAAATCCAGGACATTGTCCTTTTTCTCATCAATCTGATGGAGAACCGAGTTCAGGTTATTAGTCAGGGAAACCTTTCTTCTTTCTAATCCTTTCAATAACGCGGTACCGACCCTATAATCCGTTCTCTTGAGTTCGTCCAAATCTTTTTCAAGATTGGCAACTTCCCTACCTATCAGACGTTTTTGGACATCCAGACTTTGGGGGATTTTAGCAAATTGGTCATGCGTCAGAATGATGCAATCCCAGGAAGTATTAGCCATTGCGTCGAAAAGCCTTTCCCTCCTCTGCTTGGAAAAATCCTTTTCGGATGGCGCAAGAATCCGGGCGTCAGGATACGCGGCTTTGAAGGTATCGGCGATAGCCCCGACATTGGCCTTCATACCTACGATCATTGGCTTGGCCACCAAGCCCAGGCGTTTCATTTCGTAGGCCGTGACGATCATCGTCAGTGTCTTCCCGGTACCCACTTCATGATCCACGATGCCGCCGGCGTTCTGAATCAGCATCCAGGCGGTATCTTTTTGGGAGCCGTATAGCTCCTTGATCCCTAAGTTCTGCAAGCGCAGATTCGGGAATTTCAAATGAGAGCCGTCGTATTTCTGCTTTACTTCCGCATTATATAGCCGATTGTAAGTATCCTCAATTTCCTTTTTCTCCGAACTGGGCAGTTCTCTCATCCAATCGACGAAGCCGTTCCTGATCGTGTCGATCTTTTGGGAAGCCAGACGTATTTTTTCCGAATCCCGGACAGTCATTTCCCGGCCTTGACCATCACTGACCTTCTTTGTGATATTGGGAACATTGTCCAGCAGCGCGTAATGCAGCAAATCCAAACCCGTGTAAGTTCGGCTGTTGGATTGCACGGCGAACTCCTCAGTAAGTTTGGGATTGTGGCGGTGGTCGAATCCTTTAATCCCAAAATCGTCGATAGACGGAGAATAGCTTACCGCGACCTCGGTGGAGAAGAAACTCGACGCAAACCTCGAGTAAAGTTCGGTATCGAGCCACCTCTCACCCAAGTTAAAATCGATCAACTCAAATGGGACTGGTTCGGGCCGGACACTTTCCAGATAACGGAGCGTTCGATCGACTTCCAAAGGATCAGACGTTACCATCGACCCTACCGCTATTATCTGGTCTATTTTTTCCTGAATGTTACCTGATCCTAAGACGTCTTTGATTTGATAGCCCCAGTCGAGCGGATTGTAGTAAATCTGCTCGGATAATTCCGCCAAGAGTCCATCAGAATTCTCGCCGGAGATTTCCGACATATATTTCAAATCTACAATGCCGTACCTATTCAGGGACGCTGCTAGTGATTCTTGCGGAGTGAAAGTGGTAACCTGAGCGTTCGCAATGTGAACCGGACGGTGAAAAATATCTGTTTTTTCGTAGGTCTTGGACTCTTCGTTGTAGGTTTCCAGCGATAGCAACTGCCGACCCGCTGGGTCAAGCAGGATCGTGTCGATATTCGTGCGGTCTTTCAAGGAGCCAAAGCTGGCTTTGAAAGAATCGTAGCTTTCGTTGAGCTGTTCGCGAAGCTGCGGACTCTCAGTTTGGTTGTCTCTCTCTTGGTGAACCAGTTTGAAATAACTGTCCCGGATGTCTATCAGCGTTTCCCAACGGCCCTTTTGAGAAGAAGAGAGCCGGATAGGTTCTACCACGGTTTTTCCGGCGTCATCCAATTGAAGCGTTCCAACCGTTCCCGCTTGCTGTACGATGCTGCCTTGGGAAAGGTGTTCGTAACGATCGCCCGTAAATTCAATCGCAACTGGCTGGGCAAAAGGAACAGCGGAGGGTGAAGAGAACAAGTCGAGTTGGCCAGCGGGCGCTGACTTCCGTTTGCTCTTTGTGAGGGGATTTGCCTGGTAAAGTCGGTAATCAAAGGTATTAAGCAGGTCTTGTTGGAAAACCCCAAAAACCTCTCTTCCTATTTGCTGGGCATCGCCAGCGTGATTGTAGATGAGCGCAGGCTTGCCGTACTGGTTCGTAGCAATGTCTTGGCTCGTGTGAATTATACGGTTGGGCGCACGATCAAAATATAGGTTAGACTTAACCGTATCCTCGCCCGGAATAGGGCGCGAGGTTTCAAGGAATAGCATCTCCTGCTCAGAAAGCGTTCTTACGGGTTTGGTCCGTTTCTGAACGATGATGAAATCAGACCCGGCTTCGGTACCCGCATCTTTGAAAAGATTATTAGGCAACCTTACCGCTGAAATCAGCCGCGCTTTTTGCAGCAAATTCTCGCGAAAAGCGCGATTACTCTCAGTATTGGCAAAACTGTCAGTCGTGATCAAGGCGACCAAACCACCAGGTCGGGCCAGTTCGACGCTTTTCAGGAAAAAGTAGTTATGAATCTTTCCGGTCGCCTGTTTTTCAACCTCTCCTTTCCTGGCAAAAGAAGGATCGAAAACTGAAATATTTCCGAAGGGGATGTTGCTGGCCACCAAATCGAACAGATTGTCCTTTTGACCGCCGATGTTCTCGAAAGCTTCGATTCTGACTGTGTCGCCAGATTTTGCCGAAAGCAAAAGCCCGGACAGCAAGTCCTTTTCAAACATCAGGACATCGCCTAGGCGATGGTCGACTCTGATTGTATCAATGAATCTGCCGCTCCCCGCCGAGGGATCGAGTACGGAGTTTAACGGAATCCCGGTGGCTTTTAAGGAAGAGGAGAACGCCTCGACAATGGGAGTCGGTGTATAGAAACCAGTAAGGACGCTGTTCTTGGCTGACTCAATGTATTTGGCGGAGTCATTCGGCCTATACAATTCCACCAACTCGTGGAATTCCTGAACCAAAGGCCGCATACGCTTATTAGAATCTGTCCAAAGCGCGTCAATTTTGGGATCGCTCAGTATTTCGCTCAGTCCGCCAAATCCAGCGTACTGCGATAAAACCGTGTTCTCCTGTGGATTGGCATTTCTAAAACTGAGATGAACCTCAAACGCCAGGCGTAGCGCGGTCAAGTTTGACCGCATTTGTTCCAACTTGTTCATGGGTGGGTTGGGGCGGGATTTTACTTTTTATTGAGCGTGATAAGCGTTTTCCTTACTCCGTTCAGCAACTCCTTATTTGCCAGGCTCATCTCTTCGGGAGTGGCCGCAATTTGGATGGCGGAAATCTGTTCGGTGTTTTCGGCTAGAACTTTCAGCACCAAATCCTGTTCGCCCAAGTCTTCAATTCCAGTCGCATAGGTTAGAAAAGTCTCATTTTCTAACAAGAAATCTTTTAGAATACCGTAAGGCGAAGAGATACCTTCCAGAGTTTCGGTGAGGGCGCGTTCCATCGCTTCGTAAGTCGGCATTCCTGCCCGATCATACGCCAGGAACAGGGCAACCGTATCTTGGGTCAATTCCGCCAGGTGGTTTTGAATACCTTCCTCCTGAATCAAATCCGGGTAGTGATCCAGCAGATATTTTTTGATGCTGTTTTCAAAATATCCGCTCTGAGGCTCGTTTCTATCCTCTATCATATCCTTATTCAAATTATTAATTCTTAATTAACATATATCAAATGTAAAATTTTTATTTTAATTTATTTGAGTTGTTTCCTATTTTTCGGGGTTTTGGAACCCCGCCCCAGCAAAAAAGGCCAATAGCTTGTCGCTATCGGCCTTTTTTGCTTCTGACTACTTTCGCTTAATGGTAGTTGAAAACGGTCACGTAATGCACGTACCACGGGTCAATGGCAAAGCTCAGGGTGGCGTATTGGTATTCTCCTTGAAAAGATTTCAAGATTCTTGAACAGGCTTCTTCACTTCCAAAAACGAATAAATCCTTGTTCCTGACTATATAGGCGCTTACCTGCTCTTGGGCAAGTTGGCTCATTTTCTGGGAATATGTTTGATTCTGATTATTCATGTTGCAGTTTGAAATAAGGGTTTGCAGTCCGGGCAAAATACCCGGCCTGCAAACGGGTGAGGAAATCAGGCTATCAGGTCGGCAAAAATGGGCAGGTCGCAGGCCTTCAGAAGCTGGTGGCCGTTGGCGATGTTGAGGCATTGGTGGTAGCCGTCCAAATTGAGCCGCTCCGCGCGGTTAAACATGGACATTCCATTGTCAGCGGTCACGCCTAGTTCGTGCGTCGTGTAGTTGGTCAAACCGTTGAACAGGCCAAAGAGGGTGTGTCCAGTATCGGCCATTTCCGTCCTGAAGCAAGCCTCAATGGTGGAAACAATATTTTGCTTGCGGGTGCTGATTTCGGCCTGGCCTAGCCGTTCCTCTCTGCTGAGGTTAGCCAAACGAGCTACCAAGCTGTCGTGAATCTCCTTC
The DNA here is from genome assembly GCF_041751555.1 of Persicitalea sp. Lineage (NCBI taxonomy): Bacteria > Pseudomonadati > Bacteroidota > Cytophagia > Cytophagales > Spirosomataceae > Persicitalea > Persicitalea sp. Next base: position 9,619 of record NZ_JBGSXF010000176.1, read on the forward strand.
GAGACTTCCACCTTGGAGAAGTCATTCATGCTTTTGTAGTATGCGCGGAGACTTTTCCGGTAGTTGTAAAACTCCTCCTGAATCCTTTCCACGCCAATCTCGAGCCCGCGTGAATGCTTTACTTTAAGGGAGCGGTACTGACGGGCAAAACGGTTTTGGCAGCGCATCATCAGATTAGAATTTCCGACGAAAAACGTGGTCTGTCCGTCGTGGCCGTTGCCAATCATCAGATGGTCTTTGAATTCAAAACCGCCGACCTCGAAAGGCTCCGTGCATTTGAGGAAACCGAGCATTTTCTTACCGCCTTCCAATTCGTAGATGGCCTCGATCGGGAAGCCAGTAACGTCGGCGAAACGCTCCACACTGCGGATAAACGAAGCGTTGGACATAGGGTTGTACCCTTTTTTGCAGACATTAAGCAAGGCTCCCGTGTCGCTGCGAAGCAGGGCTTTGTACCCTGGTAGTTCCGCGTTTCGCTCTAATGACGTGGCGGAAATTTTGGACTGGACGACCTCCCAATCTGAGAGGGTTGTGACGATGAATGGATTTTGATTTACCATGATAAAAATGAATTAAGAGGTTTGTAAATGGCAGTCTGTCAACTGCTTAACTACCTAAAGGTACCACTTTATCTTGATTCCTACAACTTAGATGAACACAATTTGGAGAGAAAATCCTTCTTCCCATTTGCTATAAAAAAAGGCTTTCCTTTGGAGGAAAGCCCTTGATAATGTGCAAGTTTTATTTAGTCATAATTTGGGTCCCTTCTTTTTGGGTGGCCCTTCTTCCTTAGAATCTTTATGATTTTGCTGATTTTTCGTTTCAGCGGGGATTATAGGTTTATGTCTAGACTGTTGGAGAAATGACAAGAGTGACCATTGCCCCATAGAAAGGTTGCTAGAAGTTGGCAAGCTCTTTCCGTTTCGGTTTCTCAAGACATCGTTGAAGTCGTTTTGTGTTGCCGTTGGTTTGACTACGTTCGTAAGTTTTCTTCCATCCCTTCTTTCGATTTCCACTCCCAACTGATACAGCGCCGCCTCCAGCATTCTGCCTACGTTAGGAAATTTTATCTCCGTTACCGTCCGCAGGACATTCGTTTCGGAATCAATCAGGTTCTCTCGCCGGAGTTCGTTTGCCTCCTTATCTTTACGCTGAAACATATTCATTTTATCAACCACTCGGTCGATTACACCTGCGTTTTCTGCCAAAACAGCCCGGAACCCCGCTTCCTTGCTCAGCGGGTATTTTATTTCGATGGTAAGCACGTTATGCCCCACTTCTTTTGCATCCATTTCCACGCCCCCGGCTCCGGTTGCCGGTGTGGGGTTTTTATAAACCACGTGCGGGAGTATCGCGAAGCGATTGTCCCGCCGTGGGTGTTCCTGGGCCAACATATTAACAGCAAAACGGTTTCCCGCCATATTTCCATCCATTCCGATCACGAACTGGGCTTGGGGGTTGGATTGGACAATATTTCCAATCTGTTCGATTTGCTGATAAGATGGGTTGCCTGCCGCTGAGATGTATTGTCGATACTCGCCTATTACGGGAGGAGAAAGTTGATGGTAGGAAATTGAATCAATGGGTGATTCAGAGATCATGATCCGATTAGTCGTTATTTCTAATTCGGTCTTTTGAACTTCAACCGAGACGTCTCCCTTTTCTGGATGCTTGGTGTGAAAAGTCAGTTTGCCATTCGATTTGGATACTGTTCCCTTGGTATCTTTATCTAAATGCATATTTTCATCATTTACCACAAAATCTTTTTCAGCCTTAAGCTTGGCGTGTTCGTTGCTCTTCCAAATGGCGTCACCCTTGCAGCCGGGCGGGAAGCTTTTGAAGTCCTCATTCCGCATATCCATGGTCAGAATGTTCCCCTTCCTCGAAGTTAATGGAAAGACGATATTAGTGTGTTCTCCATTTTTAGACGCCAAGACCTGATTTTTAAATTCTGGAGCAAAGAGCGTTTCGGGTGAAATACACCGCTTCTCGGTCAGGTAATTGGGTCGATTTTCCGGCAAGAGTGTCAAGTTGTACTGCTCGATCAGGTCGGATTGTCGCAATTTCTCGTCATTCAAGTACTGCTTGGGAGAAGCGGGCGTCATTGGCCTGAGCTGCGCCGCCTTTTCCTTATAATCTGGGCTACCGAGTATTTGATCCACCACCCGGAAAGCGTTTTTGTAGTCTCCTTCTTTATATTTTATGAAGGCGAATACATCTCCCTTAAACGCATTGTTATTGAGATCCACGAACCCCTTAAATCCGCTGTCAGCATTGTTCATAACCGCCAGACGCTGGCTGTCGCCCTCGATGCCCGATTTGTACACCCGCCATCTGTCATTAGGCTTCGACTTTGCACTCATCTCATAGCTGTAGTGCTGAAGCACCAATTCCATGTCCAATTCATTCCTGATCTGCGCAAAATCCCTTCTCTGGTAGTTTGGCGTAAATTGCTTGGGTTTGGAAAACTTCACGACTGGTTCTGGTTTATTTTTAGTTTCCATGCTGAGATAGGTTGAAGGTTCCGCGATGTTCTGGCTGGGCAGGTCGAAAGCCTTCACGGCTTTGAAGAGGACATCCAGGTTGTACTCCTTGGCTTTACCGTTTGTGTTTCCGGTATTATGGTAGAGGTCGGGAAAGGACATATGGTCAATCAGCAAACCCTGATTGGTGGCACTGTTGGCAAACTCGTGCGCTTTGATCGTGGCTTTACGATCGTATACCTTGGCGAAATCAGAAACCTGGAATCCGTTGACAGCGGGGTAGAAATCGACGCCCACACTGTCTCTGGTAGCAATACCTGAATCAGATTTGAGGGGCTTTTTCGCTTTAGGGTCGAAATCTGCAGTGATCGGACTCCGGCCTGATTCGCGCAGCGCTGTATTGAGCAGGATAATGTTTTCCTGAGCGGGGTCGATCCAAAGTTTAATGGTGCTATCGGTTCGCGCTTGTTCGTAAGCATTGATCGAAAAGCTTCCAAAAGCCATGTAGCGTACATTATTGGCATTCAACTGATCGAATAGCTCAACCTTGTCATTATCTACGAAGTTGACGGGCTGGTTCATAGTGAGAGACGAGTTTGGAGTAATGAGGATTTCTTATCGGAAAATGGATTGGTCGCCATGCTTCTGCCTCAAAGATTTTCGTAAAAAGCCTGGAGTACGAAGAGCCTGAATCCTTGGGGCAATTCGTACCACATATCAGCTGACATGGCCTCCCTCATTTTTGGGATTAATATTGTCTCCTCATCTTCATCATCCGTGACAATGCAGCATGGCTCTAGGGCGTCTTCACCGTAGGTCTGAATAATGTAATCCACAGTAAGTAGACACTCATTTTCATTCTTGATTTTCATAGGAGTTGGTTGTAAGCTGGTAGTGGATCTCCTTAGGTGAGTCTCATATCCGACGCCTCACGGAAGGCACTTCGGTTTCGAGATTCTTTTTCGGCTGCTCAGCCTGCACAAGCCGAGGCTGCCCCTCCCCTATTTCCACGAGTTTCCCCGATATGGAATTAAACTTCACTTTGGCTTCAGGCACTCCCTCGGCCTCAGTACCCGGTTCGGCGACTACGGTGATGCTGTGGCCACCGAGTAGCTTTTTCATTTGCCTTTCGTTTATAGGCACCCCTTTGTGGTTCGTCGGAAGCTCCGATAGCGGCACTTGGTGTTCTTGGGCAAGAACGCTGTCCGTCCCACCCTGCGGATTCTTGAGGCGAACTCCCTGCTTGTAGCTTATCGTGAACAGGGATTCTGTTTTATCGAGAAACTCCCTTCGTTTCTGGGCATCGCTCTCGAAATACCAATCGGCTATGTTGGTCAGGCTCGTTTTGAGTTCTATCGCTTTGGCTATCGGGGAGATTGGTTGGCTCATGATCCCGGAGATTTCCCTAATTTCCTCGGTGTACTCAGCCACGTTAGAGTCCGTGGCTTTGGATAATGC
>NZ_JBGSXF010000177.1:0-7984 GCF_041751555.1 Persicitalea sp.
TATAGCACATTATACTGCCAAGATGTAAAATCCGCGAACGCTGTCGCCGCATTAGCGGCAAAGTCGCTGTTTTCAGCAAATGCTCCAAATAAGGCGGTGGGAGCAAACATCAGTGCCTGAGCAAAAATGATAGGCATTACGCCCGCCGCATTTACTTTCAAGGGCAGGTATTGACGTTGACCCAAGCCAACCGCGCGATTACCCACAACCTGCTTAGCGTATTGAATAGGTACCCGCCGGACGGCCTGCGTGAGCATGACTGCGGCCATTATAACAAAATAAAGGGCAACGAGTTCCAAAACGAATACGAGAATTTGCGCGCTGCCTCTTGAGGAGAATTCCTGATAAATAGCACCCGGAAAACGTGAAACTATGCCAATCATGATTAGCATAGAGATGCCGTTACCCACTCCTTTATCTGTGATTCTTTCCCCTAACCACATACAGAACATGGTACCGGAGATTAAAATAAATATCGAAGAAATCGTAAAAATGCTGCGCGAAACTAACAAAGCCTCGTCCGGCACAGTAGTAGCCAAATAGGTCAGTCCCTGAGCAAACGTGACCACAATAGTCAATATTCGCGTAATCTGATTGAGTTTTTTTCGTCCCGACTCGCCTTCCTTCTGCATCTTCTGGAAGTAAGGCATCGCCATTGTCAAAAGCTGAATGGCAATGGACGCCGAGATATACGGCATAATCCCTAGGGCAAAAATGGAGGCCTTACTGAAAGCACCTCCCAAAAAGGTATCCAGCAGACCGAGCAGACCGCCCGTAGAAATGGTCATTAGGTCAGGCTCGATACCAGGCAGTACGACAAACGACCCCAGACGGAATATAGTTATAAACAAGAGAGTGTTGAGAATTCGGGTTCTCAACTCCTCAATTGAAAAAATATTCTTGATCGTATCGATAAATCGCTTCATAGAAAAAATATTGTAAGCCGGGGTTTTGTCCAGTTTTGATAATTTGCTTCTAGGGTTGGTGCCAGGAAGCAGCCGGATTACATTTCAGCAGTTTCCGTAGCAAAACGATCGATAACGATCGCCTTACCACCTGCCTTCTCGATGGCCTCAACAGCACTCTTAGAGAATTTGTGGGCGTGAACTTCAACCGCTGTGCTTAATTCGCCACGGTTCAGCACTTTAATCAGGTCTTTCTTCTTGGCCATATTGTTAGTCAACAAAGCCTCATGGTCCAGAACCTTGGCATCAAGTCGCGTTGCGGCTTCCTGGATCGTGTCTAGGTTAATAGCCTTGTATTCGACACGGTTGGGGCTGGTAAAGCCAAACTTGGGCAAACGACGCTGCAAAGGCATTTGACCACCTTCGAAGCCACGCTTCCGACTATAACCTGAGCGAGACTGGGCGCCTTTGTGTCCCCGTGTGGAGGTACCGCCACGTCCCGAACCTTGTCCGCGACCTACCCGCTTGATATTCCGTACCGAACCTTCCGCCGGCTTTAAATTATGGAGATTCATAACTCGCTCTGTATTTTAAATTTCTTCGACTTTGACCAGGTGATTGATCTTGCGGATCATGCCCGACATCGAATCACTAACTTCTTTTTCGCAGTATTGGCTTATTTTGCCCAGACCCAGCGCCTTCATCGTGCGCTTCTGACTTTCGGGCCGACCGATAATGCTTCTAACCTGTGTAATACGTACTTTCGACATGATTGGTTCTGTTGTTGCGGAAGCGAATTATCCGTTGAAAACTTTTTCCATCGATATGCCGCGCTGGAATGCTACCTGATGTGGGGCGCGCATTTTCAACAGAGCATCGATAGTGGCTTTTACCACGTTGTGTGGGTTAGATGAACCCTTAGATTTCGCCAAAACGTCGTGAATGCCAGCTGCTTCTAGAACAGCGCGCATTGCACCACCAGCAATAACCCCCGTACCGGGAGCTGCGGGCTTGATGAGTACGAAACCGCCGCTGTACTTTCCCTCCATTGCATGAGGTACAGTCGTTTTCATCAAAGGCACCTGAAACAGATTCTTCTTAGCTTCATCGATTCCTTTGGTAATGGCATCGGTCACCTCGTTGGCTTTACCAAGCCCATATCCTACTACCCCATTGCCATCACCTACTACCACAATGGCAGAAAAGCTGAAGCGGCGACCGCCCTTGACTACTTTGGCAACCCGATTGATCGACACAACGCGCTCTTTCAGGTCTGCTTCATTGACCTTCTCGGGCCGATTTGAATTTTGTTGCATAATAGCTTTTTGCTTAAAATATGAGTCCAGCTTCGCGAGCAGCGTCGGCAATTGCCTTCACTTTGCCGTGATATAGGTAGCCGCTGCGGTCGAAAACAATTTTCTCGATACCCGCCGCCTTTGCCTTCTCAGCAATTTTCTTACCAACCAAGCCAGCCGTTTCCACATTGGTGTTTTTCGTTTTGTCGCTTACTTCCTTAGAGGAAGCACTCGCCAGCGTAATGCTTTTGTCGTCATCAACCAACTGCACGTAGATGCTGGTGTTAGAACGATAAATCGACAGGCGCGGACGCTCTGCGGTACCGTTGACTTTCTTGCGGATGCCGCGCTTGAGGCGCTGTCTCCGTAATGTTTTTACCGTCGCCATTATATGCTAATCGTATAAACTTGAATGTAAATCTTAAAAAGTACCGCTTACTTCTTGGCGGCTGCCTTACCCGCTTTGCGGCGAACCTTCTCACCTACGAAGCGGATACCCTTACCTTTGTAAGGCTCGACTTTGCGCAGAGACTTAATTTTAGCCGCCACATCGCCGATGAGCTCCTTGTCAATTCCTTCCAGAATCACCTTTGGGTTTTGTCCCTTTTCCGTAACCGTCGTAACGCTGATTTCCTTGGGGATTTCCATGATGATGCCGTGCGAATAACCGAGGCTAAGGTCAAGAACATTGTTGGTGGCCGTGGCTTTGTACCCTACGCCTACCACTTCGAGTTCGCGACGGTAGCCCGTACTGACACCCACGACCATGTTATTGATCAATGAGCGGTACAAACCGTGCAGTGCCTTGTGACGCTTCTGTTCCGTAGGACGCTCAACATGCAATTCACCGTCTTCAATTTTAACGGTCATCTCTTTGTCGATGGGTCGAGTTAGAGTACCCTTGGGGCCCTTCACCGAAACCACGTTCTCGCCGTCCACAGAAATAGTAGTTCCTGAGGGTATTTCGATTACTTTCTTTCCTATTCGTGACATTTCTCTCTGGAATTTGCGGTTAGTACACTTGGCACAACAACTCGCCACCCACATTCATGGTACGAGCCTCTTTATCAGTCATTACTCCCTTTGAAGTGGATATAATGGTGATTCCCAATCCACTAAGGACGCGAGGAACCTCGGCGGCACCAGCGTACTGACGCAGTCCGGGCTTGCTGACACGCTGCAATTTGACGATGGCGGGCTGCTTGGTGACAGGATTGTATTTCAAGGCAATCTTGATCGTTCCCTGCGGTCCGTTATCGTCGAATTTAAAGCTTTGAATGTACCCCTTTTCGAAAAGCACCTTCGTGATTTCCTTCTTGAGGTTGGATGCAGGTATTTCTACCACCCGGTGCCTTGCTTTGATCGCGTTTCTGACGCGAGTCAGATAATCTGCTATGGGATCCGTTAACATTTTTATTGACTTGGTTAAGCACTCCTCAAAAAGGCGTGCAAAGGTAAGTGATTAAAATCAGAATTGAAAGCGGTGGCTACCAGCTGGATTTGGTAACACCGGGAATCTTGCCCATAGAGGCCAGATCACGGAAAACTACACGCGAGATGCCAAACTTACGCATATAACCACGAGGGCGGCCGGTGAGTTTGCAACGATTGTGCAAACGAACAGGTGAGGAGTTGCGGGGAAGCTTGTCCAAACCTACCCAGTCGCCTTCGGCTTTCAACTTAGCGCGTTTTTCAGCGTATTTCTCTACCAAACGCTGTCTTTTTCTCTCCCGAGCCTTTACTGATTCTTTTGCCATTTTAGCTTAATATCTTGAATTTACTGATTAGTCTTGGCGGCACTGGCGAAGGGCATTCCCAACGCCTTGAGCAACTCGTAGCCTTCTTCATCCGAATTGGTAGACGTTACGAAGGTGATGTCCATGCCTGTAATTTTGTTCACCTTATCGATACTGATCTCAGGGAATATGATCTGCTCTTTTACGCCAAAGGTATAGTTACCACGTCCATCGAAACCTTTGTCACTAATTCCACGGAAGTCCCTAACGCGGGGCATCGCAATAGCAGTTAAGCGATCAAGAAATTCGTACATCTGATTGCCGCGCAGGGTTACCTTCGCACCAATGGGCATGTCTTCCCGGAGTTTGAAGTTCGAGATAGCTTTCTTAGAAATGGTCGCAATCGCCTTTTGTCCAGTGATCATGCTCAACTCCTCGATTCCTACATCCACCAACTTCTTGTCGGCTACCGCTGCGCCAATTCCTTTATTCAGGACGATTTTCGTCAAACGCGGAACCTGCATGATTGATTTGTACTGAAATTTTTCTTTCAGTTGGCCGATAATTTCCTTATCGTATTTTTCTCTTAGTCTTGGAGATGCCATTAGTTATTTTATCCTTGCCGATGAATTTCCGACCCATCGGTCGTTGATGTTTGACTTATTGGTTGGGGTGGCAGTTCTTTAAATGAACTTGTCCGTTTTCTTAGAGTAACGCTGGAGTTTCCCCTTATCGTCCTGCCGACGTCCGGTGCGAGTCGCTTCGCCCGTAGCGGGATCGACCAACATCAAGTTGCTGAGGTGAATGCCAGCTTCACGCTTCTCGATGCTCCCCTGTGGATTGTTAGCATTTGGTTTCAAATGCTTGGTTACCATATTTACTCCCTCTACAATGGCCCGCTCCTTATCGATTAGCATGGTCACCACTTTGCCCGTCTTCCCTTTGGAGTTACCGGAAATCACTTTCACCGTATCGCCGCTGCGAATGTGAAATTTAGGCTGCATTTTCTTTTTCTTTTCCATTGTCATTCTGCTTTATGAGTTCAAAGAACTACGGCGTATTTCTTTAAAGTACCTCGGGAGCCAAAGAAACGATTTTCATGAATTGCTTTTCGCGCAATTCACGAGCCACTGGACCGAAGATACGGGTGCCACGGGGTTCGTTATTTGCAGCCAGAAGTACCGCTGCATTGTCTTCGAAGCGAATGTAAGTTCCGTCTTTGCGGCGAATCTCCTTTTTGGTACGTACAACTACAGCTTTGGAAATCGTGCCTTTCTTCATGTTGCTGGAAGACAAAGCATGCTTTACCGTTACAACGATCTTATCGCCCACGGAGGCGTAACGCTTGCCGGTTCCGCCCAATACCCGAATGACGAGTACTTCTTTGGCGCCGCTATTGTCGGCTACGGACAGTCTTGATTCTTGCTGTACCATGGTTATTTCGCTTTTTCAATAATTTCTACTAAACGCCACCGCTTATGCTTGCTCAGCGGGCGGGTTTCCATCACGCGGATCGTATCGCCGATTCCGCACTGATTGTTTTCGTCATGCACCATCAGTTTGGAAGATTTTTTCATAATCTTATCATACATTGGGTGCTTCACTTTGCGATCAACCCGTATAACGCAAGACTTCTCCATCTTGTCGCTAACTACCAGGCCAATTCTTTCTTTGCGTAGTTTTCTAGTCTGTTCTTCTGTTGTCGTCTGTTCCTCCATGATTTCTTAAGCAGCAGGGCTGTTTTGAGTTTGGGAAGTTTTGATGGTGAGCGCCGTCAAGAGCCGGGCTACCTGCTTGCGCGCCGCCCGGATACGAAGCGGGTTTTCGATTGGAGAAACCGCGTGGGCAAATCGCAGACGAAGCAAGCGCTCCCGCTCTTTAGTGATTTCCTCCTTTAATTGTTCAGCCGAAAGGCCCTTGATTTCTTCTTTAGTCATTACAATGTCAATTTGAGTAGTTCAGAGAAGCTACGAAGATCTTCTTATACCTGGTAATCGCGACGAACGACAAATTTTGTTTTAATTGGCAGTTTCTGTGCCGCCAATCGGAGAGCTTCGTTTGCCGTAGCCAAATCTACACCACCCGCTTCGAAAATAATTCTTCCGGGCTTCACCGTAGCAACCCAATATTCGGGAGCACCCTTACCTTTACCCATTCGTACTTCGGCGGGTTTCTTAGTGATAGGTTTGTCGGGGAAAATACGAATCCAAACCTGGCCCTCCCGTTTCATAGCGCGAGTCACGCTGATACGGGCGGCTTCAATTTGACGGGCGGTGATCCAACCCGGTTCGAGGGCTTTAATGGCAAATGATCCGAAAGCGATCTGGTGACCGCGTGAAGCGAGCCCATTAAAACTTCCCTTTCCTTTCTGCTGCTTGCGAAATCTGGTTCTTTTCGGCTGTAACATGATTCTTGTCTATAATTACCGACGCTGGGCGTCGAATATCGTTCTACCTATTTCCTCCCCGGCCACCGCCGCCACCGCTTCCGCCACGACCACCGCCGCCACTTCCACCGCGACCACCGCCGCCAGAATTTCCGCCTCTCCGGCGACGATCACCACGCTCACCGCGTTCGTTGTCACCACGTCCGCCGCGACGATCACCGCGTCCACCACGCTCGGCGCGGTCATTCTTGTCGGCCTGAGCCGTGGCTGCGCTCGGTGTGAGGTCGCGCTTACCGTACAACTCACCTTTGAAGACCCATACCTTGATACCGATTTTTCCGTAAACAGTTTGGGCTTCGGAAATGGCGTAGTCGATGTCGGCACGAAGGGTGTGCAGCGGAATGCGTCCTTCCTTATATTCCTCCGTCCGGGCAATTTCTGCTCCGCCCAAACGACCTGAGCAACGGATTTTGATTCCTTGTGCTCCTACCCGCATAGCCGAAGAAATAGCCTGCTTCATGGCGCGACGGTAGGAAATACGCGCCTGCAATTGTTGGGCAATTCCCTCGCCGACTAGCTTAGCGTCGGTTTCAGGGCGCTTAATTTCGTATATATTGATCTGAACGTCTTTGCCCGTGATCGACTTAAGTTCTTCTTTAATGCGATCCACCTCGCTCCCTCCCTTACCGATAACGATACCTGGGCGAGCCGTGTGGATGGTCAGCGTAACCCGCTTCAATGTGCGCTCAATAACAACCTTGGAAATTGAACCCTTGGGGATACGCGCTTGAATGTAGTTGCGGATTTTCTCGTCTTCAACCAATTTGTCGGAGAAGTCCTTTCCACCATACCAGCTTGAGTCCCATCCTCTGACAATTCCCAGTCTTAGACCGATCGGGTTTACCTTTTGTCCCATTTAATTAAGATCTTTTATGATTCGGTGTTAGTTTCTTCTGCTTCTGCAATCTGCACAAAGCCTGTGTCGGTAGAAGCGTCGTCAATAACCAGCGTGATGTGGTTGGAACGCTTCCGAATCCGGTGTGCGCGGCCCTGCGGAGCGGGGCGAAGGCGCTTCAGCATCCGGCCCCCGTCGATAAATATAGTCTTGACGTACAGGTCGGCGTCGCCAATTTCCACGTCCTCATTCTTCTGTTGCCAGTTGGCAACTGCCGAAAGCAACACCTTACGAATGATGGCGGCACCCGCGTTGGGTTGGAATTTCAGAATGGCCAGAGCCTGACTGACCTTTTGACCGCGTACCAGATCCGCTACCAAACGCATTTTGCGCGGTGAGGTCGGTACGTCTTTAAGTATTGATCTTGCTTCCATGTTGTCTCAGTTTAGCCGCCCGTGCGCAGGTCCGGCAATCCTATAATCTATCGTCTTCCTTTATCCTTCTTGGCCGTGTGACCCCGGAAGTTCCGTGTGGGAGCGAATTCTCCCAGTTTGTGACCTACCATATTCTCAGTCACATACACCGGAATAAATTTATTGCCGTTGTGAACCGCAAAAGTATGTCCAATGAACTCAGGAGAAATCATGGAGCGGCGCGACCAGGTTTTGATGACTGACTTGCGGGCGGCGTCGTTCATCGCGTGGATTTTATTCTCCAAACGATAATCAATGTAAGGGCCTTTTTTTAATGAACGTGACATATCGCTT
>NZ_JBGSXF010000178.1:0-6844 GCF_041751555.1 Persicitalea sp.
GTCGCCGAGAGCGTTCGCATGGCCTGCATGGTTTTGTACCCCACCTGCTCGCGCAAATCCATCTCGCCACCGAAATTGAGACGATAGTGCCACTGTAAGCCTACTAAGCTCTTGAAAACCAGTTGCAACTTCTCAGGTGAGGCGTAACGCAATTGCAGCGGAGTCATAATGCCGCTCGCTTGCAAGCGAAGTGCCATCCGGCTGGCGATGCCAGGCAAGTCGGTGAGTGAGAGACTGCTCAGGATACCATCGATCGTGTCAGGGACGATGACAGTCAGTCCGTCGGGTTTTTGCAAGTTGGAGGCTAGTTTGGCCAGGAAGGCGTTAGGGGCCACGCCGATAGAGCAGCGCAACCAGTCTCCGACATCCTTTTTGATAGATACCTTTATTTGTTTAGCTACGGCCACTGTATCCTTATACATAAGGCGGTGGCGTGTCAGGTCTATCACGGCTTCGTCGATACTGCGTGGGATTACGTCAGGCGAGTAGGTGTGCAACACGTCGATGATTTTGCGGTGGAAGTGGCGGTAGCGCGCGGGCGTGGTTTCTACCGGAACAAGGTCAGGGCAAATCCGCATAGCCTCATCAAGCCTCATTCCTAGCCGCACACCCCTTTCCTTCGCTTCAACGGAGGGCGCAATCACACAGCCCGATTGGCCAGTATAAACGCAGACCGCTATCGGACGGCCCCTCAGCCAGTAGTTTACCTGCTGCTCACAACTGGCAAAGAAGCTGTTCATATCCAAGAAAAGGACGGTGGGTTCGGCGTTGGGTGTGGCGTGGTTCATAAATTTTTAGTGTCTTTTATGAATATATATTTCAATATTTCGTACTTTTATGTCATAAATGTATTTTACTTTTGCCATATAATAGCATACATATCAAATATATATTTTCGAAATGAGAGAAACAGACTCTTCTATCCAAGACCGTCTTAAGCAAGTATTCGAAGCTTTGGGAATTACTATCTATCAGATAGCCAAAGATCTAGACGAAAACTCGTCTAAATTCTATAATATCCTGAGTGGTCGTGCCAAGCCTTCTTACGACACGATCATCGGTATTTTGAACCACTATCCCCAGATTCGTTCTGACTTCCTCCTGCGTGGTGAAGGTCCGGTACTGGCCGAGGGAGGCTATTCCAATGCTTATATCAGCCCCGACGATACGGACTATGTGGAGGTGCCTTTTGTACCTGTGAAGTTTCACGCCAGTTTTGTAGAAAGCTACGGCGAGGGCTATCGTTTTGAGGATCTCGATTCATGCACGGTCAGCAAAGATCTGGTAAGCAATCTGAAAGAACCCGTAGTGCTGGAAGTATCGGGCAACAGCATGAGTCCACAACTTGTGCACGGAGCCCGCATCCTGGCCGTTCCCGTGGATACGGGAGACTGGATCTACCAGTCAGGTGGGGTGTTCGCTGTCATTTATCGCGATTTCTTCGTCGTAAAGCGGATTCGTGAGAACGATCTCTTGACCAAACATTACCTTACTCTACACTCAGATAACCCGATGGGCGGCAGTGTGACGGTACCTTCCAACGAAATCCGGGGTATCTGGCGCGTGGCCAATATCGTGAGTGCTCCCGTGGAATAAGCCGTGAACGGGCTGACTTTTTTTCCTAACTTTGATTTTTGGAAAAAGTAATAGGCTGTAAGCTCTTGGCGGTAGGCTTTTTTATTAAGGAGTCTACAGCTTATAGCTTGCAGCCTATTGCTTGTGGCAACTAAACGACTGCATAGTTTGCTGTCGGAGATTAGGAAAAACTATGAATGATTACTTATCGGGTCTGAATGAGCCCCAGCGTGAGGCGGTAATGCACGGCGAAGGGCCACTCATGATTATTGCCGGAGCGGGATCGGGCAAAACCCGCGTTTTGACTTTCAGGATCGCTCACCTTATTGAGAATGGTGTCGATCCTTTCCGCATTCTCTCCCTTACTTTTACCAACAAAGCCGCCGCCGAAATGCGCCACCGCATCGAGACGAGCGTCGGTTACGAGGCCCGCAACATCTGGATGGGTACTTTTCACTCGGTATTTGCCAAGATTCTGCGCATCGAGGCCAAGTACCTGGGCTACACCAGCAACTTTTCCATTTACGATACGGACGATTCCAAATCATTGCTCCGTAGTATTATCAAAGAGTTCAACCTCGACGATAAAGTTTATAAAGCCAATGCCGTTTTCAACCGTATTTCCGGGGCTAAAAACCGTCTGGTGTCGGCGGATGATTATCTGGCCAACAGCATTATCCAAGCCGATGACAAGGCGGCGCGGATGCCAGAGATTGGACGATTGTACAAAGCGTACACTGTCCGTTGCTTCCAGGCCAACGCGATGGACTTCGATGATCTGCTGTTCAATACTAATGTCCTGTTTCGCGACTTTCCCGAGGTGTTACACAAGTACCAGCACAAGTTTCGCTACGTGATGGTGGACGAGTTTCAAGACACCAACGTATCGCAGTACCTGATTACCCGCAAGCTGTCGGCGGTACACCAAAATATATGTGTGGTCGGCGACGACGCCCAGAGCATCTATGCTTTCCGAGGCGCCAACATCGAAAACATTCTCAACTTTGAGAAGGACTTCCCGACTGTTCGAACGATTAAGTTGGAACAAAACTACCGCTCCACGCAGAATATCGTCAACACCGCCAATTCGGTCATTGCCCGAAACAAGGCGCAGTTGCGCAAGGAGGTTTTTACTGAAAACGAGGAGGGTACTTTAATAGATGTCATCAAGGCCAATTCCGACAATGAGGAAGGACGCCTGGTCGTGACCTCGATTTTTGAAGAGAAAATGCAGGGCAGTCTGCGCAATAACGACTTCGCCGTCCTGTACCGCACCAACGCCCAGTCGCGCTCCTTCGAAGAAGCCCTGCGGCGGTTGGGCATCAAGTACCGCATCGTGGGCGGCTTATCCTTTTATCAACGGAAAGAAATCAAGGATTTGTTGGCGTACCTGCGCTTCATCGTGAATCAGCAGGATGAGGAAGCTTTCAAGCGCATTATCAATCTTCCCAAGCGCGGCATCGGCGACACAACTATTGCTAAAATTACTGTGTCGGCGGCGGAAAATAGCGTGGCGATTTGGGATGTGGTCGGCAACATTCATCAATACGTCAGCGGCCGCGCTACGGTACCCATCGACAAATTTGCCTACCTTATCAAGAGCTTTATGCTCATGATTGAGCAGGGCAAGGACGCCTTCGAGGTGGCGACGCACGTTGCCAAGACTTCGGGCATCCTGCGGGAATTGTACGAGGACAAGACCGTCGAGGGTCTTTCACGCTACGAGAACGTGCAGGAACTGCTCAACGCCATTAAGGAGTTCGTGGACAATCCCGAGAACGAAGATAAGACGCTCGGTACTTTCCTGCAATCGGTGGCTCTGCTGACCAACGCCGACGAACCCGACGAGGATGGCGACAATGATCGCGTGACGCTGATGACCATTCACTCGGCCAAAGGACTGGAATTCAAGCACGTCTATGTCGTGGGCATGGAGGAAGACCTGTTCCCTAGTCAAATGATGCTCGAAAGTCGGCAGGATTTGGAGGAAGAGCGGCGGCTGTTCTACGTGGCCATTACTCGGGCCGAGCAGAAACTCACTTTCTCCTACGCCGAAAGCCGCTACCAGTGGGGCCGTCTAAAAATGTGCGAACCCAGCCGCTTCTTGCTGGAAGTCGATCAGCGTTTCCTGAATACTACCAAAGCTACCCGCGAAATGGCTACCCGCGAGACGCAACCCAGCCCAATGGGCTTCCTAAAAAACGTCACCAAAAGAACCGCCCCGTCGCGTGCGCCCGTTGCTACACACAAACCCTCGGAGGGATTTACGCCTAGCGACACCTCAGGATTGATTGAAGGGCAGAAAGTGGAACATCCCAAGTTCGGCTTCGGCGTAGTGAGCAGAATGGACACCAATGGCACCGACCGGAAGGCAACAGTAAAGTTTGACGCCGTGGGTGAGAAAACACTGTTGCTCAGTTTTGCCAAGCTGCGGATCATGGAATAGTTTTTTTGAGGAAGCGTAAATTTTACAAACTTTGGTCTTTCCTATTAAAACTTAAAATAATACCCTAACAACCTTCCAAACATGTTAATACTGAGTGAAGAAGACCTACAGCAGGTTAAAGACCGCGGTACCGACCCTGAACTGGTAGAGGAGCAAATCCAATTTTTTGTCGATGGCTTTCCCTACCTCAGTCTATCGAAGGCAGCGACTGTTGGCGACGGAATCATCCGGCTGACAGAAGATAAGATAGAAGAAGAGGTGAAGCTTTTTGAACTGCAAATCGACGAGGACGACCTGTCGCTTCTTAAATTTGTTCCTGCTTCCGGCGCAGCTACCCGTATGTTCAAGTCCCTGTTCGCCTTTTTAGAAGAGGGGGAATCGGATAAATCGGTTGAGGAATTTTTTAAAAATCTGGAAAAATTTGCTTTCCATCAGGATTTGAAGGACGTAATGGCCGCCGATGGTCATGACATCGCTTCCGCCGACCATTCGGCGATTGCTGAATACTTTCTGACGGAAAAAGGGCTAGGATACGGCAACTTACCTAAAGGACTACTCAAATTTCACAATTATTCCGACGGTGCACGAACGCCGCTAGAAGAGCATTTGGTGGAAGGGGCGCTGTACGCTAACGCCAACGGTCGCGTGCAGTTGCACTTCACTGTGTCGCCCGAGCATCGTGATAAGTTTGAAAAACTAGTTGTCGAGGCGCGGTCGGACTACGAAAGCAAGTACGGCGTAAAGTACTTCGTGTCATTTTCGGAGCAGCAAGCTTCTACTGATACGGTAGCCGTGAACAATGATAACACGCCTTTCCGCGAAAAGGACGGCAGTATCCTGTTCCGGCCAGCGGGACACGGCGCTCTGTTGGAAAATCTGGCGGAGTTGGATGCCGATGTGATTTTTATCAAGAACGTGGACAACGTTGTGCCTGACCACCTAAAAGAGGAAACCGTCACTTACAAAAAAGCCATCGCGGGTGTACTATTGGATTATCGCGCCGCTATTTTCAGCTACCTTGATCGCCTCGACCGAGGCGCGGATGCTGCTCTGCTGGGGGAATTGGACGAATTTTTCCAGAAGGAACTCTGTGTAACGCCACCCGAGGAATTTATTTCCTGGAATGATGAGAAAAAAGCAGAGTACTCCCGCAAAAAACTGGAACGCCCGCTCAGAGTATGTGGCATGGTGAAGAATGTAGGAGAACCCGGCGGTGGGCCTTTCTGGGCTAAGAACGCCGACGGTTCCTCCTCGCTGCAAATTGTGGAATCGGCACAAGTCGATATGAACGACACCGACCAGCAGGGTACTTTCAAGAATGCCACCCACTTTAACCCCGTGGATTTGGTCTGCGCGATGAAAGACCGCCACGGCAATACCTACCCGCTCCGAAAATTCCGCGATCCGATGACGGGTTTTATTTCCAATAAGTCGAAGGATGGCCAGGAACTCAAAGCCCAAGAACTACCCGGCCTCTGGAACGGGGCGATGGCTGATTGGAATACATTATTTGTTGAAGTGCCGTTGATCACCTTTAATCCTGTTAAGACAGTGAACGACTTACTGCGGGAGCAGCATCAATAGTGTAAAAGAAACGTAAAAAAAAGCCCTCAGAATTTCCTGAGGGCCTTTTCATGTGACATAGGAACTGGCCAGTATCATCTACCCGGTCGCACTACCAATATCTGAACTATGCTTGTGAAAAAACGCTTAAATCTGACTAAAAAATAAAAAAGTCTCAGATTTCTCTGAGACTTTTCTTTCGTAGCGGGAGCTGGACTCGAACCAGCGACCTTTGGGTTATGAGCCCAACGAGCTACCAACTGCTCCATCCCGCGCCATTGAATTGGAGTGCAAATATAGCAGGGCCTTTTCTGAAAAACAACTACCTTTGCAAAATATTATTTAAAACTCTGGTACTCAAAGTACCTGATCACCTATGTCAGAAACTACTTCCGAGTCCGCGTCGGTTGACTTCCGCGCAGGCTTCGTCAGCATCATTGGGCGCCCCAATGTGGGTAAGTCCACCCTCATGAATGTGCTGGTGGGCGAAAAGCTCTCCATTATTACTTCTAAGGCGCAGACCACCCGCCACCGCATTATGGGCATCCTAAACGGTACCCACGAAGGTATGCCCTTTCAAATGGTGTATTCGGACACGCCTGGCGTGGTCACGCCCGCTTACAAGCTGCACGACTCCATGATGACCTTTGTCAAAGGTTCGCTGGAAGATGCAGATGTGGTTCTTTTCGTAGTCGAGGTGGGCGAGAAAGTCGTGGGTCACGAGGTAGTTCCGCTATTGAAGCGTGCGGATGCACCTGTGGTGTTGGTGCTGAACAAAATCGACCTGTCCGACGAGGAAACGGTAAAAGCCAAAACCGCCGAATGGCAGGAAGCGATTCAACCCGCTGCCATCATTCCGATTTCGGCCCTGCTGAACGCCAACGTGGCGACGCTCTTTCATAACCTCATTACCCGACTACCGCAGCATCCACCCTATTTCGCGCAGGACGAACTTACCGACAAGCCTGAGCGTTTCTTCGCTTCCGAAATCGTCCGCGAGAAGATTTTTCTCAACTACCGTCAGGAAATCCCTTACAGCAGCGAAGTAGTAGTGACGGAGTTCAAGGAGAAAGAGGAAGTCATCGTCATCCGGGCCGAAATCATGGTCGAGCGCAAAAGCCAAAAGGGCATCTTGATCGGCGACAAAGGCTCCATGATCAAACTAGTCGGCACCCAGGCCCGGCTTGATTTGGAAGCCTTCTTCGGTAAGAAAGTTTTTCTGGAAACCTTTGTAAAAGTAGAACCCAACTGGCGCAGCAA
>NZ_JBGSXF010000179.1:0-11892 GCF_041751555.1 Persicitalea sp.
GTGTTGGCGTCGGCGATGTCGCGGGTGCGGATGCCTGATTTGAGGACCTGATCCACCGCGTTGATGATCGCATCGGCTTCTTCTTTCAGGCCGAAGGAAATATCCAACAACAATGCCGCCGAAAGTACCGAAGCCATCGGATTGGCCAGCCCTTTGCCCGTAATGTCGTGGGCCGAGCCGTGGATAGGTTCGTAAACACCCGTGCCGTCGCCAATGGAGGCCGAAGCCAACATCCCCATCGAGCCCGCGATCTGGCTGGCTTCATCGGTAAGTATATCGCCAAAAAGGTTAGCCGTTACGACCACGTCGAAGCGGCGCGGGTCTTTGATGAGCAGCATAGCGGCCGAGTCCACGAATTGGTGTTCCACCGTTACTTCGGGGTATTCCTTCGCCACGCGCTGCACGACTTCCCGCCACAGGCGGCTGGTTTCAAGGACGTTGGCTGTGTCCACCGACATGAGTTTCTTGCCGCGCGTCATGGCGGCGTCGAAGGCTTTGCGGGCGATACGCTCTACTTCGTACACGCTGTATTGTGCAATGTCGTAGGCGGTGTTACCATCGTCCTTCCGGCCTTTTTCTCCGAAATAAATATCGCCCGTCAGTTCGCGGAAGAAGAGAATGTCGGAGCCTTTGAGTATTTCGGGTTTGATGGAGGAGGCCGACAGGAGTTCGTCAAATAACTTGATGGGCCGCAGATTGGCGTACAAGCCCAGTTCCTTTCGCATCCTAAGTAGTCCTTGTTCAGGACGTACTTTCGCGCTCGGGTCGTTGTCGTACTTTGGATGTCCCACGGCCCCAAACAGCACCGCATCGGACGCCCGCATTTTCTCTAGCGTCTCTTCGGGTAACGGATTTCCCGTCGCTTCGATCGCCGCGTGGCCGATTAGAGCCTCGTCGTAGGTGAATTCGTGGTTGAATTTTTCGGCAATTTTTTGAAGTACTTTTTTACCAACGGCCGTTACTTCCTGGCCAATTCCGTCGCCGGGGACTACTAGAATATGTTTTTTCATGGGGAGTTTTAAAGAAGCAAAGCGACAAAGCCACAGAGCCACAAAGTGAATTTGATTTTATTCTTTGTTTTTTAGTTTCTGGATAAAACTCGACATCATTCTTTCAACTTCCCGGCTCTGACCGTGTAGTTCATCGAAATCAAATTTAGATAGATAATTAAGATTCATCCCAATTTCAAGTTGAGTTTGCAGTTCGAAAAGTGACCCGAAGGAGATTTGTAAAAACCGAAGATAATCGCCTGTGCTTCTTCGGCCAAAGCCTTCAGCAATATTACTGGGTATTGAAACAGCAGACCGTCGAATCTGGGAGGTCAAGGAAAAGCGTTCTGATTCAGGAAAGGATGTACTTAGCTTGTAAACAGCCGTTACTAACAGCATCGACTTTTGCCAAATCAGCAAATCTCTAAACGTTCTGACTTCTGCCATCTTGATTAAAATTTAACTTTGTGGCTTTGTGGCTGTGAACCCCTTGTCGCTTTACTACAACAGATTCAGCATCTTCTGAGTAGCCTGAATCGCCGATACCGTCTGATCGGAGTCCAGCCCACGCGTTTTCACATCACGCTCCCCGATCTTCCAAGTAATGATCGTTTCACACAGCGCGTCCGTCTTGCCGCCCGGTGGGATGCGCACGGCGTAGTCGGTCAGCATGGGTAGTTCGCTTTCCAATTCGGCGTATATTTTCTTCAAAGCATTCATAAACGCATCGTACTGCCCATCACCCTGGGCGCTTTCTTCAAAGGTTTCTTCCCCGATCCGTACCTGCAAGGTAGCCGAAGGTTTTAGGCTTTTGGAATGCGTCAGCACGTAGTTGAGCACCGTCACTTTTTCTTCGATCGCCTCGCTGTCCAGCACGTCGGAAATAATGTAGGGCAAATCCTCCGGCGTGACGACTTCCTTGCGGTCGCCGAGTTGGATGATGCGTTGCGTGACTTTCTTCAACTCCTCGTCGCTGAGGGTAATGCCCAGGTCGCGGAGGTTGTTCTCGATATTGGCCTTACCCGAGGTTTTTCCCAAAGCGTAGAGTCGCTGTCGCCCGAAGCGCTCCGGCATCAACTTGCTGTGGTAGAGGTTGTTCTTCTTGTCACCATCGGCGTGAATGCCCGCCGTCTGGGTGAAGACGTTCTCGCCCACCAGCGGTTTGTTAGAAGGAATGCGAACGCCCGAGAAGGTTTCGACCAGTTTACTGACCGGGTACAGTGCTTTTTCAATCACCGAAGTGTGTACCTCCGGCAGAAAATCATTCAACACCGCGATGGTACTTGACAAAGGTGCGTTCCCTGCCCGCTCGCCCATGCCATTAACGGTCAGGTGCAGACCGTGCGCCCCGGCTTTGACGCCTTCCAGCGCGTTCGAAACGCCCAGATCGTAGTCGTTGTGGGCGTGGAAATCGAAATGCTGATTGGGGTAACGATCGACGATGGATTTAACAAATTCGTAAGATTCGTCCGGCGTAAGAACTCCCAGCGTATCGGGTAGCATAATCCGCGCAACGGGCTGCGTCGCCAGAAAATCCAGCGCTTCGAAGACGTATTCGCGTGAATTGCGCATCCCGTTGCTCCAGTCCTCCAGATATACATTGACCACGATGCCCTCCCGCTGCGCCCGCTCGACTACCTGCTGGATGTCTGCAAAGTGCTGGGCAGGCGTTTTTTTGAGTTGGTGCGTCAGGTGATTGAGGGAGCCTTTGGTCAGCAGGTTCATCACTTTCGCTCCGGCTTTCTGCATCCATTGGATGGACGCCTCGCCGTCTACGAAAGTCAGTACCTCGATTTTGTCCAGAAAACCGTGTTGCGCGGCCCAATCGGTGATTTTCTTCACAGCCTGAAATTCCCCGTCCGACACGCGAGCGGAGGCGACTTCTAGGCGGTTTACCTTTACTTCCTGCAACAACAACTGCGCTATGGTCAGCTTCTCGGCGGCGGAAAATGATACGCCGCTCGTCTGCTCCCCGTCGCGCAGGGTCGTGTCCATTATTTCAATTGATCTCATAGTGGCTTTCAGCCGACGTTAGACTTTGGACCGGTCCGCCGGTGCGGTTGGATATTAGATTTCTCAGTGTCCAGAATCCAAGGTCCAGCGTCCAACGTCCATCTAATACATACTCTGCTCCGCGAACGCGCCGATTTCCGGCTTCATGGCGCGAAGGTAATCGATATCGTCATAGCCGTTCAGCAGGTTGTGCTTTTTATAGCCGTTGATGTCGAAGGGTTCCTGCTCGCCTGTGGCCAGGATCGTGATGGTTTGGTCGGGCAAGCTTACCTCCAGTTTCGCGTCAGGATCTTGCTCGATCGCCTGGAATATTTTGTCCAAAAACTCCGCTGTTACGGTCACGGGCAGCAGACCTACGTTGATGGCGTTGTTTTTGAAAATATCGGCAAAAAAGCTCGACACCACACATCGGAAGCCGTAGTCGTACAGCGCCCAGGCAGCATGTTCGCGGCTGGAACCGCTGCCAAAGTTCTTGCCACCGACGAGGATCTTGCCACGATAGATCGGGTTATTGAGGACGAAATCCGGCTTGGGGCTATCGTCTTTGTTGTAGCGCCAGTCACGGAAAAGGTTATCGCCGAAGTTTTTGCGCTCGGTTGCTTTCAGGAAGCGGGCGGGGATAATCTGGTCAGTATCCACGTTCTCGATAGGCATCGGAACGGCGGAGGATTGGAGGGTTGTGAATTTGTCGTAGGCCATATTTTTGATTTTTACCGCTAAAAAGATTTCTTAAAGAAATTGCCGTGGATCGGTTACTGTCCCCGTCACTGCTGCAGCAGCAGCCACAAACGGACTCGCCAATAAAGTCCTTGCTCCCGGTCCCTGCCGCCCTTCAAAATTTCGGTTAGAGGTACTCACCGCATACTTTCCCGCCGGTACTTTATCGTCATTCATTGCCAGACAAGCCGAGCAGCCCGGTTGCCGCAACTCGAAACCTGCTTCCGTCAGCACATCCAGCAATCCTTCTTCCTTAATCTGAGACTCCACCACATGCGAGCCAGGGACCAGCCAGGCCGTGACGCCGTCGGCTTTCTTACGACCCTTCACAATCGACGCGAAGGCCCGGAAATCCTCAATGCGGCCATTGGTGCAGCTCCCCAGAAATACGAAGTCGATGGGCTTACCCAGCATACTATCTTTTTCAGCAAAACCCATGTAGTCCAGCGATTTGGCGTAAGTACTTGCGCCACCTTTGGCTTGTTCGGCCGTAGGGATATGACGCGAAATACCCGCCCCCATACCGGGATTGGTACCGTAGGTAATCTGGGGTTCGATGTCATCGGCATCGAAGGTGTATTCCGAGTCGAACTCCGCGTCGGCGTCGGTTTTGAGCGTTTTCCAATAAGCCACGGCCTTATCCCAAGCTTCGCCTTTGGGTGCTTGCTCACGGCCCTTGAGGTAGGCAAAAGTCTTTTCGTCGGGGGCAATCATCCCGCCGCGCGCGCCCATCTCGATGCTCATGTTGCAGACCGTCATGCGAGCTTCCATACTCATGTCCTCAAATACTTCGCCCGCGTATTCCACGAAATAACCCGTGGCCCCGCTGGCTGAAATTTGCGAAATGATGTATAGCACAGCGTCCTTCGATAACACACCCTTACCAAGTTTGCCGTTAATCGTGATCCGCATTTTTTTCGCCTTGGGCTGCATAATGCACTGCGTGGCCAGCACCATTTCTACCTCCGAAGTGCCGATGCCAAACGCAATGGCCCCGAACGCGCCGTGGGTAGAAGTATGCGAATCACCGCAGACGATTGTCATCCCCGGCTGGGTGATGCCGTTTTCCGGGCCGATGATGTGGACAATGCCATTTTTAGCGTGGCCCAACCCCCAAAACGAGATGCCGTGTTTGGTCGTGTTGTCGGCCAGCGCCTGCAACTGATTGGCTGACAGTGGGTCAGCTACGGGTAAGTGTTGATTAATGGTCGGCGTGTTGTGGTCGGCGGTGGCGAAGGTACGCTCTGGGAAAAGTACCTCCGCACCCCGGCTTTCGAGGCCATTGAAGGCCACCGGGCTAGTGACTTCATGGATGAAGTGGCGGTCGATGAACAGCACGTCGGGGCCGTCCTCAATGTGGCGGACGACGTGGGCGTCCCATACTTTGTCGAAAAGGGTTTGGTTATTCATTGTTTCTCAGTTTATTTTTTTCTTTTTCGATGATTTTATCAATCCAAATTTTTGAAAAAGGAATATCGTCTTGAAGAATATTCCACAATATTTCAAAATCCACTCCCCAGTATTGATGTATCAGTACGTCTCTCAATCCAGCAAAGCCTTTCCAATCTATTTCAGGATAATCGCGTCTTATTTTGTCGGGTATTTTTTTAGAAGCTTCGCCAATGATTTCTAAGCTTCGTACAAAAGCGCGATTCAGAACTGCATTACCTTCCTATTCATCAAAAGTCAAATCCTACGAATGCTCAATCAGAAAATTGATTTCGCTACGAATGTGTTCGAGAAACTCAATCAGAGAAGGAGACATATTCTATTTCTTTGGTGACTTCTCTCTTTACGAAATCAGCTAATCCCATCCAAGTGACCAACTGGACTTTTCTGGGTATTAAGTCCTGTAAATAGTAGCTTAGGTGAACCAGGTTTTTGAACGTCTTTTTACCGTCTTCAAATTCTACTAATAAGTCCACATCACTATCATCGTTTTGTTGGTTTCGTGCAAATGAACCGAACAACCCGATTTTAGCTGCGCCATACTTCTGTATGTCCAGCCTGTGTTGGATTAGCAGATCAAGTATCTGGCCTTTGCTATGAACAGTTTGAGACTTTTGTGTCATCACTTACTGTGTTTCTCTATCACTTTGCAAATTTCTACTTTTCTCTTTGTCTCTCCATAGCGCAAAACGCCCAAAGAATAGCGATTTTGGCTTTCAGCCGTAAAAATACCTAAATAAACAATCAGCCCGCAATATGGTACCGTGCCAAGCCCAACATCGGGCTTTTCTGAATTGATCCCAGCTGCAAACCTTTCTTAACCATCGCTTCCTTCAAAACAGATTCAAAGTAATGCGCGACCGATCCCGTAAAATGTAAGGGCAACGCACCGGAACCGGGATGCCTCACTACATAAATATCGAGAAAAACGTGGAAGGCGTCTTGAACAAGGTTACGGATGAACGGGCGATCCAAGTACTGGCTTAAGAAAGGGGCGAAGGTGGCGAAGTAGCGATTGGGAAACGGCTGTTTGTAAGCCCGATCCAGTATGGACAGACGTGCGACATCGGGATAGGAAGTTCGGAAAGCTTCGTAGATTTCGGTGGGCAGTTCACCGTGCAGATAGTGCGTCACGAGCCGCTTGCCGAGGTAGCCGCCACTGCCCTCGTCGCCCAGCCAAAAACCCAGTGAGCCGATGTTGTTGACGATTTTCTCGCCGTCGTACAGGCAGTTGTTGGAACCCGTCCCGAGAATGCAGGCAATGCCCGGCTGGCGACCGCACAGTCCGCGGGCGGCGGCCAGTAGGTCGCTGTGAACCGCGATGGTAGCGTCAGGAAAACCATCGGTAAGGGCGTCACAGGCCGGACGGCTGGTCTTTTCGTCGGCGCAGCCCGCGCCGTAAAAGTGAACTTCCCGCACCTGGCCGCTTACCTTTGGGACTACTTCATTGCGCAAGCCTTCCGCAATAACTGCCTGGGTCTGGTAGAAAGGATTAAAACCGACCGACGCGAAGCGCGTGATTTGCTGGCCGTCTTCATCGAGGAGTAGCCAGTCGGTTTTAGTAGAGCCACTGTCAGCGAGGAGAATCATTTGATGGTTCCTATAATGGTAAATTTTTTAAAAACCTTTTCGGTGTGCGGGGCGTCGGGTAGTTCGTCGGTGAGATCCTGGCCGGCCCAATGCTCGTAGTGCTTGCCGTCGCGCCAAAGCCGCGATTCCGACACGTCGTATATTTTGCCTTGGTAGGCGCACCATATTTCCTCACGATCCTGGCCGTTGCGGAGAGAAAGCTGGGCGCGGGTGTATTCTTTCATAGAGGATGATGCCGTTTTTTTGATATAATCCCGGTAAATGTAGAAATTGTGGCCGGGTTTTTGGATAATCTTGCCCGATGGATATAATCCCAAACAGAATTTTCGTTCTTTTGAAAAAATAATGTGGTCACCGAAAATATCATGAAAAAAATTCAACCTATTGTATGGAGTTTGTTCTTGGCTGTCGGCTTATTGACGCTCGGCTGCAAGAAGAAAGTACCACCGCTAACCGAGCGCATCGCTAAGGTTTGGTCCGCCAACACCATCAAGGAAGGCAGTACCACAGTGTACACCAAAGGCGGAGCAAGCAACGCTAAGCCTGGTTATTCTAATTACAAGCTGGCAATAAATCAGGATGGTACCGTCACCTACACTGAGTTCGACGGTAACACTTTTACGGGCCAGTGGGAGCTGAACGGCGAAAGCAAGCTGATTCTGAAAAACCTGAATCCGCAGCCCACGGGCACCAATGGCACCATTGAGTTCGACATCACTTCCTTTGAGGACGGCATGATGACGCTTACCCGCACTACGTCCAGCGTGAAGACGGGCGGCACTATTAATCAATACACATTGTCGAATCCTTAATTTAATTGACAGTTGACAGTTGACACCGGGTCGCCGTTGCGATCGACAGTTCCTCTAGGAGCCGATTCGTCAGCGAGTCGGCTTCTTCGTGTTTTAACTACCTTTGTGCCTTTGCCACTTTGAAACTCTGCTACTCTGCCACTTTTAAAAAAATGACCCGCACCGAAATAGCTTCTCTGGGCGAATTTGGCCTGATCGACCGTTTGAGCCAATCTTTTACGCCCGCTTTACCTGATACCATAAAAGGAATCGGTGACGATGCGGCTGTCATCGACTTAGGCGAAGAGTATGGTTTGCTCAGTAGCGATTTACTGCTGGAAGGTGTTCATTTCGACCTGAGCTTTTTTCCGCTGAAACATTTGGGCTATAAGGCCATTGCGGTCAACGTGTCCGATATTGCGGCCATGAATGGCCAGCCGGGACAGGTGACGGTGAGCCTGGCAGTTAGCAATCGGTTCTCGGTGGAGGCGCTGGAGGAACTATATGATGGAATGCGGGCCGCTTGTACTGATTTCCGGGTCGATTTGGTGGGTGGCGATCTGTCGTCGGCACGCTCGGGGCTGCTGATTTCGGTCAGCGTGTTCGGCAAAGTGGCGAAAGACAAGATAGTGTATCGCAATACTGCCCAGCCCAATGATTTGCTCTGTGTCACAGGCGACCTGGGCGCGGCTTACCTGGGTTTGCAGATTCTGGAACGCGAAAAACAGGTTTTCCTGGCTAACCCCGACATGCAGCCCCAATTGGAAGGCCACGATTACGTGGTACAACGGCAACTCAAACCCGAAGCCCGCATGGATGTCATTTACGAACTGGCTGAAGCGGGCGTAGTGCCGAGCGCCATGATTGACCTGTCGGACGGGTTGGCCTCCGACCTGCTGCACCTGTGTAAGGCGTCGGGCATGGGTGCAATGGTGTTCGAGGAAAACCTACCCATCGACGAACAAACTTACCTTGCCGCTACCGAACTCAACCTTAGCCCTGTCACAGCAGCGTTGAATGGCGGCGAAGACTATGAACTGCTGTTCACTGTGCGCCAGGCGGATTACGACAAAATTAAAAACAACCCAAAAGTCAGCGTCGTTGGCTTTGTCACCGATCAGTCGGCGGATGTCACGCTTTCGATGAAGTCCGGCAGCAAGGTGCCGATCACGGCGCAAGGATGGAGCTAACTATACTGCACATCCACCGCTTTCGCTTCGGCGACTAATTCCTTCACTTTTTGCTCGTCATCTTTACGGCAGATGAGCAGCACGCCGTCGTACTCGGCCACGATGAAACCTTCGAGACCATTCACTACCAGTAATTTGTCTTTTGGTGTTTTGATAATGCAGTCGCGGGTATCGTGCAACAATACTTGGCCTTCGACAACGTTTTCGTTCTCATCTTTTTCCGAGATCTCATACAGCGATTTCCAGGTCCCCAAATCAGACCAGCCGAAGCTACTGAGCACTACATGAACATTGTCGGCCTTTTCCATAATGCCATTGTCAATAGATACGCTACCGCAGTGGGAGTATATTTTGTTGATATAGGGACCCTCGCTGGGCGTGTAGTAATGCACTTCCCCGTCTCCGAAGAGTTCGGCTAATTCCGGCATGTGTTTCTTGACCGCCTTTTTCAACGTCTGCACATTCCACACAAAAATTCCTGCGTTCCAGACGAAATCCCCGCTCTCCAGAAATTGCTCGGCCAGTTCGAGGTGAGGCTTTTCGGTGAAGGTTTTCACCTTCTTCACCGTCATCTTATCGGGAATGTACTGGATATAACCGTAGCCCGTATCAGGGCGGGTAGGCTGAATTCCCAGCGTCACCAGCACGTCGTTCAGGCGTGTCGCGCCGAGGGCTACGCGGATGGTATCGCGGAAAGCTTCTTCTTTTAATATAATATGATCGGCGGGGGCCACGATAATGTTGGCTTCAGGATTGCGCGCGCCGATCTTGTAGCTGGCATAGGCGATGCAGGGGGCGGTGTTGCGGCGGTGTGGTTCGAGCAGGATTTGGTCGTCGGTTAGGAGCGGGAGTTGCTTTTTTACCAGGTCTTTGTACTCGCTGCTGGTAACGACATAAATATTTTCTGTGGGGCAGATGCCTTCGAATCGATCGGCGGTTTGTTGCAGCAGGGACTTTCCGGTACCCAGCACGTCGTGGAATTGTTTGGGGAAATTGGTGCGGCTGAAAGGCCAGAAGCGGGTCCCGACCCCGCCCGCCATGATAATGACATAAGTATTTTGCATGAAGGTATTAGCTATGTGGATGAAGTTTCATGTTTAAAACAAAGCTACTGCTTTTCTTTACTGAAAAAGGCGTCGATTCGTGTCTCGACATTTTGGCGCACATTGCCCCAAAACAGGTTGATGTCGGCGTTGTGCCAATTCTGGTTGCTAATGAAAGTCCGTCCTTTGACGTAAGGTTTATTAATCCACAGCAAGCCCTCTTGGCACTGGGCGTCGGCGAGATGGGGATAGTAGGTGTAATTTAGGCCCACTCCGCCCACATTTTCTTTTTGTGAAACATAGGCACCGTTCGTTTGCCACGAAAGTGGATTGGTACAGACGGCGGTATTCACTTCATTGCGGTGCCACTCGGGGTAGTAGTTTTTGGCAAAAGTCCGCCACGACACGAAGCAGCGGATCTGATCAGGGGCATTGCCAGGCAGAATCGTTGCGAATTCGTCCGGCTGCACAGCCATGCCGATGAGGTAAGCTACCACGAGTTTGTCGCCTAAAGGTTTCTCGTCAAAAAACTCCTTCAATAGCCGGATGGCGTGCAGCGTACCCTGGCTGTGGGCAGCGATGACGATGGGGCGACCTTGATTATAATGTTGTAAGTAGTATTCGAAGGCACTCTTTACGTCCTCATAGGCGAAATCCAGCGCCTGGGCTTTGTCTTTTTTGTTGGGAGTAAGAAAAGCATAAAAGTGTGCCTGCCGATAGCGGGGCGCGTAAACCCGGCACGAACCATTAAAAACCGAAGCCTGGTTGAGAATTGTACTTTCATCGGTAGCGCTGTTTAAAGCGGAGTCAGCCAAGCTAGCGTTCCATGGATAGGGGCTTTCGGGTGCCTGAACATAGGTAGTAGGATAGATGAAGAAAACGTCCGCTCGGGCGTTGATTTGCTGGTCTTTGAAATTAGAGCGCAACGGTACCTGATCGGCGGCGTCTGATGTTCCGGGTAAGGCTGTCCATGCGTCTTCGTGTTCGTAGTTTGGTAGATGATTCGGAGTAGGTGGTGCGTAAGGAACAGATATGACTGCCTGACCACAAACACGTTTTCCCGGCCAGAAAGTTAGGCAAGTCAACGAAACAAACAGCAATGCTAGGCGAAGGGCGCAATCCATTTTGGATTATTTAAATGTCAAGACAAGATAAATTGTGATTATTTTAATAATATCAAGAAAAAATTGCAGGGGGGCGTTACTATTCCATAATATTACGTTCAAATTAAATTAAAAACATCAGCCCATTAAAAGAACATGAACAAATTATTTACACAAAAAGCCCGGTTAGCTACCTCGCTGCTACTCGTACTCACACTTGGCCCGTTAGCTTTCGGTCAGGACATAACCACCAGGGTAGCTGGGAAAATAACGGACGCCACCACCAAAGACGGCTTGATCGGCGTGAGTGTCCAGGTGAAAGGAAAAGTGATCGGCACCATTACCGATGGCGACGGGAAATTTGAATTCAATACGACCACCGCGCCGCCTTTTACGCTGGTCATTACCTCGGTAGGTTACGAAACCCAGGAAGTAGCCGTGAGCAGTAACCAGACTAACATCAACGTCAGCCTGGCCGAGCAGGCTATTATGGGTCAGGAGGTTATCATATCGGCCTCGCGGGTGGAGGAAAGTATTCTGCAATCGCCCGTGGCGGTGGAGCGCATGGACATCAGGGCGATCCAGAACACGCCCGCCGCCAGCTTTTACGATGGCCTGGCCAACCTCAAAGGTATCGACATGACCACGCAGGGACTACTGTTTAAGTCCATCAACATGCGGGGCTTCGGCGCGACGGGCAACCCGCGCACCGTGCAGATGATCGACGGCATGGACAACTCCGCGCCGGGCCTCAACTTCCCGATCGATAATATCGTGGGTATTCCCGAGCTGGATCTGGAAAGCGTGGACGTGCTGCCGGGCGCAGCTTCGGCCCTCTACGGTCCTAACGCCATCAACGGCCTGGTGCTGATGAACAGCAAGAGCCCGTTCCTGTACCAGGGACTTAGCGCCCAAGTCAAAACGGGCGTGATGAGCGCCAGTAACCGCGACGTGGTCACTACGCCTTTCTATGATGGCAGCATTCGCTACGCCAAAGCTTTCAACAA
>NZ_JBGSXF010000180.1:0-4456 GCF_041751555.1 Persicitalea sp.
ACCGACGACGCCGTCACGTGGAATATCGAGGTAGTGGAAGCGGGAGAGTACGAAGTAGCCCTGAACCTGCGCTGTCCGTCCGGGAGCGAGGGGTCGTTGGTGAGGGTAAGTATTGGCGAGAAATTTCTTGACCAAAAAGTACCCGTGGCGGAGACAAAAATCGGCGAATTGCAGGAGGTGTCGTGGGGTACTTTGCGCCTTGCGCCAGGGAAATATCTATTGTCTGTCAAGGCAACCGACGTGGTAGGTAAAGAAGCCATGCAATTGGGAAGCGTGCTAATTCGAAAAAAGTGAGTTAGCGAACTCCATCTGATTCCTTCCGGGTACGGTAGTTTTAACAACCTTCGCCGCATCCGGTTGGTTTGTCAGGAATGAGTGTCCCACACCCTTTACATATTGTCTGGTTCAAGCGCGACCTGCGCCTGCAAGACCACGCCCCGCTCAAAGCGGCGCTGGAAAACGGCCACTCAGTGCTACTGCTCTACATCTGGGAACCGTCGCTGCTGCGCGACCCGCACTACGCGGCGCGACATTGGCGGTTTGTCGGAGAGTCGCTGCGCTGCCTGGATCAGCAACTTGAAGCCTACGGTACCCAGGTTCGGCAACTTGTGGGCGAAGTGGTTCCTGTTCTGGAAAAATTACATCAGCAATTCTCAATCCAGGCTCTTTACTCCCACGAGGAAACGGGACTAAAACTCACCTTCGATCGCGACAAGGCGGTAGCGGATTTTTGTCAAGAAAATGAAATTCTTTGGCAAGAATACCAGCACAACGGCGTGCAGCGTGGCCTCCCCAACCGCAAAACCTGGAAAGAAGATTGGCACACTTACATGAACGCGCCCCTCCCCCAGCCCGCTCTGCCAAGGCTGATGTATGATTCTGCACGAATCGAACTGCCTGACGAAATCACGAGTTGGGAAGACCTGCATCGTACGTTGGAAGAAAGCTCTACTGACCGCAACTTTCAGTTTCCAAAGACGGGCTGGAAGCCCGTACCACATAGCAACAACTTCCAGCCCGGCGGTGAGGCTGCGGCCCACCGCTATATGGAAAGCTTTTTTCAGGAACGAGCTGTCGATTATAGCCGCACCATTTCCAAGCCCGAGAGCAGTCGGCGGGGTAGCGGGCGACTCTCGCCTTATTTGGCGTGGGGCAATTTGTCGGTTAGGACGGTATTTCAGCGTTACAAATTGGCCTTGCGCGAGGAGGTGATTCCCCGGCGCAACCTGATTTCGTTCGGGTCGCGGCTGCGCTGGCATTGCCATTTTATCCAAAAGTTCGAGAGTGAAGACCGCATCGAGTTCGAGAACGTCAACCGCGCCTACGATGCGCAGGTCAAAACTTTCGATCAAAAACATTTCCGCGCCTGGGCCGAGGGGCGCACGGGTTTCCCCCTAGTGGATGCCTGTATGCGCTGTCTGCACGAGACGGGCCATCTCAATTTCAGGATGCGGGCCATGCTGGTGTCTTTTCTAACTCACCTGCTGTGGCAGCCCTGGAAGCCGGGGGCCGTGCATCTGGCCACGCTTTTTCTGGACTTCGAGCCAGGCATTCACTACGCGCAGTTTCAGATGCAGACGGGCGTGACGGGCGTCAACACCGCTCGGATCTACAACCCCGTGAAGCAATCCCACGACCACGACCCAGCGGGCTCTTTTATTTTAAAATGGGTACCCGAGTTGGCCGCCTGTCCGCCCGCTTTCCTGCACGAACCCTGGCTTATGACCACGATGGAGCAGGAAATGTATGGTTTCCACCTCGGCACCGACTATCCCGAACCAATCATCGACCTCACGGAAGCGCACCGCGCTGCGCGGGAGAAAATCTGGGCGTTCAAGAAGAGGCCAGAAGTAAAGAAGGAGGGCGAGCGGATTCTGAAAAGGCACGTGGTGCCGGGGCGAAAACAGTGGTAGGGCACTCGCTGGTCCTGAACAATCGACGTTTATAATGATTTGACGAAACCATCTGCGCGTCGGAAAGGATTTTTTCTATCTTTGTTCCCCAAACAATAAGGCATACCCACTGCCGTTAATTTCAGGACTTGTCCGCCGGAAGCGCAAATCCGCCGGATTCACCACTCACCCTTCACCCCAAAAAAATAATGCTGCTGCAAGCACTTACTGACTCCACAATGGTTACCCCTGGTTCGGGTGACGGCCTTTCGGTTCTTGATTTATTGATAAAAGGCGGCTGGGTCATGCTTCCCCTCGGTTTTTTGTTCGTCGCCACGATT
The DNA here is from genome assembly GCF_041751555.1 of Persicitalea sp. Lineage (NCBI taxonomy): Bacteria > Pseudomonadati > Bacteroidota > Cytophagia > Cytophagales > Spirosomataceae > Persicitalea > Persicitalea sp. The sequence continues at coordinate 2,234 of NZ_JBGSXF010000180.1, forward strand.
GCGATGATAATCGAGCGCTGGATAGGGATCAACAAAAATGCGACAATCGAGCAGTCGTTCGTGGACAATGTGAGGGATTTTATCCAACAGGGCAACCTTAAATCTGCCGAATCGCTGTGCCGCAACCAGAACAACGCCGCCGGGCGCATCTTTCAGCGCGCCACGGGCCGCATCGGCTACCCGATCAAGGACATCGAGTCCACGATCGAAAACGCCAGCCAAATCGAGTTGCAGCGCATGGAGGGTAGTTTGCCCTTCCTCGGCGTTATCGCCGGTATCGCACCCATGTTGGGTTTCGTGGGAACCATCGCCGGAATTATCCGCATTTTCTACGATATTTCCATTTCCAACGATTTCAACATCAGCACCATTTCGGGCGGGATGTACGAGAAGATGATTACATCGGGTTCCGGCCTCATCATCGGCCTGATCGCCTACGCAGGCTACCACATTCTCAACATGAAGATCGACCGCTTCGCCCTGAAACTCCAAATGGCCGCCTCGGACTTTTTGGATGTATTGCAGCGTCCTATCGAATCGAGGTAGTGCAACGTACTTTGTTCTTCGTTTTTTATGGTATATGTGCCAGGTCTTGGTCATCCGGGTCTCATATCTCATATCTCATAATTCATAATTCTAAAACGTGAAAATACGCCGTAAAGCCCGCTTTGCCCCGGAAGTGTTTACGCACTCGTTGAACGACATCATGTTCTTTCTGCTGCTGTTCTTTTTGATTATCAGCACGATGTCCAACCCGAACGTCATCAAGCTGATGCTGCCCAAGGCGTCGTCGTCGCAGCAGGTGTACAAGAAGCAGATCACGTTGTCGGTGGACGACCAGAAAAACTACTTCATCGACAAAGACCAGATTCCCGCCGGACAGTTGGAGTCGGAATTGGCGACGATCTTCACCAACGTGGAGGAGCGCACCGTGGTGCTGCGTGTGGACAAGAACCTCGCCGTGCAGGATTTGGTGGATGTTCTGGAAGTCGGTGCGAAGCTGGATATCAAGATGGTGATGGCAACGGCACGATGATTCGATAAGAAGTACAAAAAAGAAGTACAAAAAAGCCCCGCAACATTGGTAGTTGCGGGGCTTTTTTTATGGGCAACTGAAAATCAGACTTTCAAGTCACCCCAACCGTCGCGGTAGTCGCGTTTTACAAACTGATTGGCTGCGTCGTAGTTTGTGACCTTCATGTTCTGCGCGTCCCAGAATAGCTTTTTCCGTCCCGTGTACTTATCCGCCGACCGCTTGGCCGTGGGGTTGTCGCGCAGCATCCAGCTTCTGATCGCCAGATTCCCAATCAGGATACTTTCTGTAAACGGCCCGGCGTATTCGAAAGGCGAACTCGTAACGCCCTTTCCGTGGCCCTCCATACATGCGTTCACCCATTGCAGATAGTGGTCCTCATTCGGTACGCGGGCAATGCTTTCGGGAATGTTAATGATTTCATTTTCCTTCAGGGGAAGCAGCCGGGGGTTGGCTCCGTAACAATCGGCCAGCAGCTTGCCCTTGGAACCAATAAAAAGTACCCCGCCATCCGAGTTGCCAAATTCCTCGCCGGGCAATAATTCCTCGGGCCTTTCCGGCAGTATCCCGCCGTCGTACCAGCTCACTTTGATATTCCCGTTGCCATCATTTCGGGGGTAGTCCAGGTGAATGGAGGTAGTGAAGGGCGTCCAGGCAGGATTATCGTCTTTTTCGCGTAGGGTGAATGTCCAGGTACCACCCACGCTGCATTCCACCGAAACAGGGTATAGGATAGGCAGGATGCGGTACACCGGGTCCATGATGTGGCAAGCCATATCTCCCAGCGCTCCCGTACCGTAGGGCCACCAGCCGCGCCAGTTCCAGGGCAGATACGCCTTATTGTAGGGTACTTTGGGAGAGGGCCCGAGCCATAGATCAAAATCCAGCTCCTCGGGAATCGGGTCCACCGTATCGGTAGGTACCGCCTGCGGCCACACGGGGCGATTGGTCCAGCAAAGTACCTTGTGTACCTCACCGATAATCCCAGAATCGTAGATTTCCTTCATCCGCCGCACGCCATTGCCCGATCCTCCCTGATTACCCATTTGGGTAATCACCTTATATTTTTTGGCCGCCTGACCCAGCATTCGGGCCTCGTAAATATCGTGCGTCAGTGGCTTTTGTGTGTACACGTGCTTGCCCAGCTGCATCGCGGCCAGCGTGGCTACGGCGTGGGTGTTGTCGGGCGT